>CANJXD010000131.1 GCA_947478535.1 Acetobacteraceae bacterium | reverse complement strand
TTCTCCTCCGTCCTGACCGCGGTGCGCCTGCCGGAAGGCCACAGCGCGAACGATCTTCGGGCGACGATCCTGCAAAAATTCAACATGTCGCTCGGCAACGGGCTCGGCCAATTGAATGACCGGGTGTTCCGCATCGGCCATCTCGGCGACATCAGCCCCTTGCAACTCGTGGGCACGCTGGGCGGGGTGGAGATGGGGTTGCGCGCGGCCGGCATTCCCCACCAGGCCGGCGGCGTGCAGGTGGCGATGGACTATCTCGGCGGCAACGCCTGAACCATCCCTCCGGCTTTGTTGGCCAAGGCGGCACCCCAAACCGCCACGGGGGGCCGCCTTTTTTCATGGGAGCTTTCTTCGGCCGGCTCGATCAAGCCGGCCAAAACCATGCATTGGCACAGCGCCGCCCCCTGCCGCATGACGCAGTGCAGCGAAGCTAGGGTCAGGCTCTCGTCATGCTGCATCGCGGCGATTTTCTATGACGACAGGAGCGACCCGATGCTGACCGTTGGTGACAAGCTCCCCGCCTTCAAGCTCACCGCCGTGTCGTCCGGCCCCGAGGGTCTCGGTGGCCCCGGCAAGTCCTCCACCGAGATCACGGACGCCTCCGACGGCGGCAAGGGGAACGTCGTGGTCTTCTGGCCGACGGACGTCACCTTCATTGGCCCGACCGAAATCGCCGACATCAGGCACCTTCATCGCAGCGCCATCACCAGCCGGAACGCCACGCCCACCGCTGGCTGAACGAGCCCTCCTCCCCTCGGGGGGGTGGGGGAGGCGGGGCCAGGAAAGCTTGTTGGGATAGCGGCATCCCGCCCCAACGCTTCCTCAACCTATCCGGGCCATCCTCGGGCCCATGCCCATCCCATCCCGCCCCCTCGGCGACCGCGAACGCTTCATTGGCTTTGCCTTCGCCGCCGCTGACATGCTGGTGGAGCTCGGCGGGGATGGGTTGATCGGCTTCACCGCCGGCGCCTTCCGCGCCCGGCTCGGCCGCACGCCGGAAAGCCTCATCGGCAGCCATCCCACGGACATCCTGGCGGCCGAGGACCGCGCCGCCTTCAACACCGCGCTCGCGCTGTTGCCGCATCGCGGTCGGCTCGGGCCGGCGGCCTTCCGGCTGGCGGATGCCGCCCGCACGCCCTTCGCCGTCTCCGGCCTGCACCTGCCGCAGCCCGGCGGCGCCGCGCGGATCTGCCTGGCCTTCGCCCCCATGCCCAGCCCGCCGGAGGAAGGCCTGGCCGATGGCGCCGCGCTGATCCGCGAAGCCGGCGATCGGCTCCGCGCCGGCGGCACCCCGGCGCCGACCGCGATCGGCCTGCTGGAACTCCCCGCCCATGCGGGCGAGGCGGTGGCGAAGCGCCTGGATGGAGAAATCGCCCGTGCCGTGCCCGGCGGCACCATGGCCGCCCAGATGGCGCCCGGCCGTTATGGGCTTATGACGAGCCCCGGCGGCGCCCTGCCAGACCTCACCGCCCTCGCCCGGCGCCTGGAAGCGGTGCTGGAACAGGAAGGCCAGGCCGGTACCGTCAGCACCAACGCACTCAGCCTCGATGCCACCGGCCTGACCCCCGCCCAGGCGGCGCGGGCGATGCGCCACGGCCTGTCCGCCTTTGCCCGCCATGGTGGCGATGGGCTGCGGGAAGCAGGCTTCGGCGATGGGCTCTCCGGCGTCATCGCCCAGGTCACGGACCGCGCCGCGGCGCTGCGCCGCGCCGTGGCGGACCGGCGCTTTCGCCTCGACTTCCAGCCCATCGTCGATCTCGCGACGCGGGAGGTGCACCACCGGGAGGCCCTGCTGCGGCTCGATCCCAAGCATTTCGGGCAGAATGATGGGCCGCAGGATTTCGTCTCCCTCGCCGAGACCATCGGCCTGACGGAAGAACTGGACCTGGCGGTGGCGAGCCTCGCCATCGCCGCCGCGCTCAACGCCCCGCCGGGGGAACGGATCGCCTTCAACATCTCCGGCCTGTCCGCCCATTCGCCGTCGTTCCGAAAGACCCTGCTGGCGACGCTCGATGCCCAGCGCGGCGCTGCCTCCCGCGTCATGGTGGAGCTGACGGAAAGTGCGGAGATCGAGAATGAGGCCGAGGCGGTCGAAACCCTGGCGGAGTTGCGATCCCGCGGCGTGCCGGTCTGCATCGATGATTTCGGCGCCGGCGCGGCCGCCTTCCGCTACCTCAAGGTGCTGCCGACGGACTATGTGAAGGTCGATGGCGCCTACGTCGTCGCCGCCCTGAAAAGCGAGCGGGACCGCAGCTTCGTCGCCGCGATGGTGGACCTCTCCCTCGCGGTGAATGCGAAGGTGGTGGCGGAGAGGATCGAGACGGAAGAAGCAGCCCAGGTGATGCAGAGCCTCGGCGTGCATTACGGCCAGGGCTGGCATTTCGGAAAGGCCGGACCGATGCCAAAGGTCGATCCCAAGGTCGTGACCCGGCGCGGCAAAGCCGCCGAGCAATGGGGCTGAACGCCGGATTGGGGTAGGGTGGCGCCATGCGCGCCTGCCTCATCCTGCCCTGCCTGCTGTTCTGCGCCGCGGCGACGGCCACGGAAATACCGCCGGGCGTGCTGTCCCTGCCGGTCAGCCCGGCCTGCATCTCCTCCCCCTTCGGGCAGCGCCCGTCGCCGGGGCCGCGCGGCAGCGAGAACCATGCGGGGATCGATATCCCCGCCCCCGCCGGCGCCTGGGTGCTGGCGGCGGCGGCCGGCGATGTGGTGGCGATCCGCCGCACCCGCAGCGGCGCCGGGCTGGAGGTGGAATTGCGCCACCCCGGCGGGCTGGTGACGCGCTACGCCCATCTCGGCAGCGTCGCCCCCACTTTGGCCCAGGGCAGGCGCCGCGTGGCGAAAGGCGAAAGGCTTGGCCGCATCGGGCGCACGGGCGTGACCTATGGCACGCATCTGCACCTGGAAGTGCTAATGGGCGGCCAGCGGCTCGACCCCGCGCCGGCCTTGGGGATCACGCCCTGCGGGGATAACTGATGCTCAGCCGCCGTAGCCAGCCTGCCGCGGCAGCCACAGCGCGATGTCCGGGAAGGCAATCAGCAGCCCCGTGCCCAGCGCCAGCATCAGCATATACGGCATGATGCTGCGGTTCACTTCCGCCAGCGGCGCGCCCGTGATGGCCTTGATGACCACCAGGTTCAGCGCCACGGGCGGCGAGATCAGCGCCATCTCCAGGCTCACGGTCAGCAGGATGCCGTACCAGACCTTGTCGATGCCAAGCCCGGCCAGAAGCGGCAGGATCGCCGGCATGGTCAGCAGGATGATGGAGAAGCTTTCCAGCACCAGCCCCAGCACGAACAGCAGCACCATCATGACAATCAGGAAGCCGGTGCGGCCCAGGCCGAAATCGGCGACCAGCTTCGTGAGTTCCTGCGGCACCTGCAGCTTGGTCAGCATGAAGCCATACAGCGCCGCGCCGGCGATGATCATCAGCAGCATCGCGGAGGTGCGCGTCGCTTCCTCCACCCCATCCAGCAGGTCCCGCCAGGTCAGCGCGCGATAGATGAAGGCGGCGATGACCAGCGCGTAGATGGTGCCCGTCGCCGCCGCTTCCGTCGCCGTGAAGACGCCGAGATAGATGCCGCCGAGGACGAACAGCGGCAGGCTGAGCGACCAGCCCGCGCGCACCACCACCTTGTGCACGGCCTCCGGCGCCGGTTCATCCACCGGCACCCGGGCCTTGCCCTCGGTGATGAAGCAATAGGCCGCGAACATCACCGCCATCATCAGCCCCGGGATCACCCCGGCCAGGAACAGCGCGGCGACCGAGGTATCCGTGACATAGGCGTAGAGCACCATCGGCCCCGAAGGCGGGATCAGGATGCCGAGCGTGCCGCCGCCGGCCACCACCCCGAAGGCGCCCTTGCGGGACATGCCGTATTTCAGCATTTGCGGGATGGCGATCTTGCCGATCGTCAGCGCGGTCGCGACGGAACTGCCGCTGATCGCGGCGAAGATGGTGCAGGCGGCGACCGTGGCGATGCCGACGCCGCCGCGCACGCGGCGCAGCATCGCGAAGGCGGCGTTGTAGAGATCATCCACCACCCGCCCGCGCACCATGATGTGCGCCATCAGCATGAACAGCGGGATGGAGACGAGCAGATACCCATCGAGCTTGCCGATGACCATCTCCCCCAGCGCCGGCACGCTGCCCTCGATGGCCAGCAGCACGCCGAGCGGCAGCAGGAACAGCGCCGCGAACATCGGCATGCCGAGATAGAGCAGGCCGATCAAGGCAACCAGCAGCAGCAGGAAGGTCAAGGCCCGGTCACTCCCCGCGCGCCAGCGTATCGCGCGGCAAGGCATCCTCGCCCGTCGGCAGATGCTCCGGCGTGCCACCCAGGGCCAGCACCGCCACCTGGCACAGCGCCACCAGCAGCAGCACGAAGGCACCGATCGGCAGCAGGGATTGCACCCACCATTCGGGCACGCCGTCGATATCCGTCATCATGCCGACCAGCAGGCTGAACTCGATCGTCTCCCACCCCGCGAAGACCAGGACGGCGGCGACCAGGGCGACGGAGAGCGCACCCAGCAGATGCGCCCCGCGGGCAAGGCGCGGGCCGAGCTTTTCCACCGCGACATCGACGCCGATATGCTCGAAGCGTCGCTGCGCTTCCGGCGCCGCCAGCATGACCAGCGCCAGCACGAGCCAGCCCGCAACCTTGTCCACCCAGGGCTGCGGCTGGCCCATCACATAACGCATGAAGACGGAATAGCCGACCAGGAACAGGCAAGTGACGGTGGCGAGGGACCCCACCGCCACCGCCACGCGTGACAGGACCGCGACCAGTCGAAGCGCCACGCTCACGCCGCGGGAATGGCGTTCAGGAGTTCCAGGATCCGATTGCCACCATCCGGCGCGATGCGGCGGAAGGCGTCGATCACGGGCTGCTGCATGGCGGCGCGCCAGGTGGCGGATTCGGCGGCCGTCTGTTCGTGGATCGTCATGCCCTTGGCGCGGAGTTCGCCGACCGCGGCCGCGGCGGTGTCTTCCGTCACCGTCATCTGGTCCAGCTCCGCCTTGCGGGAAGCGGCATCCAGCGCCGTGCGAAGGTCCGCGCGCAGGCCGTTGTACCAGCGCGGATTGACATAGACGTGGCTGAACACGGTGAAGTAGGGCGCGACGGTGCCGTATTTCTGGATCTCATAGTAGCGGCGCGACACGGCGGCGGAGACATCCGTCAACCCCGCATCGAGCACGCCGGATTGCAGGGCCTGCGACACTTCCGGACCGGGCATCGAGGACGGCGCCGCACCCACCGCTGTCAGCGCATTGTCGGTCAGCGAATTCAGGCCGCGGATCTTGAGGCCGCGAAAATCCTCCAGCCCAACGATCGGCTTGCGGTTGGAGGTGAAGATGCTCTGCCGCGTCGTATAGAGCCACATCAGGTTCTTCACCGCGCGGCGTTCGAGCAGCCCTTCGAGGAAGCGCGCGGCCTCGCTGCCGGGGAAGCGGTTCACGCGGGGGAAATCGGTGAAGAGGTAGGGGATCGTCACCGCGTTCATCTCTGGCAGGGTGGTGCCCCACTGGAAGTTCACGGCGGCCGCGGCCTCGAAGGCGCCACGGGCGACTCCAGGGAAATTCTCCCCCGCGCGGGCGAGCTGTTCGGCCGGGAAGACCTGCACCTGCATCTGGCCGTTCGTGCGCGCGGCGACGTCTTCCGCGAAGGCGGCAATGACGCGGGCGTTGTGATGGCTCGGCGGATACTGGTGCGACAGCCGCATCGTGGCGGCAGCCTGGGCGCGGGCGCCAGTCATGGCGGGCAGCGACAGCGCGGCGGTGGCGGCAAGCAGGTTGCGGCGGCGCATTGGCCTCTCTCCTCCCGGTGACGATGGCGGAGGAATGGGGCAGGAGGCCGCTGGGGTCAACGCCCGACGGCGCGGGCGCATCAGCACCGCTCGGCAATAAAGTGAGGAGACAGGCCGGTTTTGTGGCGGGATGGTGGGCGCTACAGGGATTGAACCTGTGACCCCTACCGTGTCAAGGTAGTGCTCTACCGCTGAGCTAAGCGCCCCACCGCCGCGGTGGCGCGCTTCGTAGCGCCCAAGCCGGGACGAAACAAGCCCCCCATCTTGGCGCCGTCCATCAGGGCGAAGAATGCGCGGCGGCGTGACCGCGCGGGGTGACAAGCCCCTTCACGCTGTGGCTTCATCAGGGCCATCCATGGACATGCCCCTTCCCGCCAGCGCCATCCCGCCGGAGCCGCCGCCCTTCATCGTGGCGCGCCCGGTGCGGCAGAGCGTGCCGCTGGTCTTCGCTTCGCCCCATAGCGGTACGCATTACAATGCGCGCTTCCTGGCGGAGGCGCGGCTGCAGGGCCTGGCGCTGCGACGCAGCGAGGACAGCTTCGTCGATGAGTTGTTCGCCGCCGCCCCCGCGCTCGGCGCGCCGCTGCTGAGCGCCACCTTCCCCCGGGTGTTCTGCGACGCGAACCGGGAAGCCTGGGAACTGGACCCCTCGATGTTCGCGGACCCCCTGCCCCCTTGGGTGAACAGCGCCAGCCCGCGCGTCGGTGCGGGCCTCGGCACCATCGCGCGCGTCGTCGCCTCCGGCGAGCTGGTCTATCGCCACAAGCTGCCCTTCGCGGAGGCGGAGGCGCGGGTGGAACGCTGCTGGCAGCCCTATCACGACGCGCTGGCCGGGCTGATCGCGGAGACGCGCGCCGCATTCGGGGTGTGCCTGCTGATCGACTGCCATTCGATGCCGGCGCATCCCGGCCATGGCGGCAACCCCGCCGATTTCGTGCTCGGCGACGCCCATGGCACGGCCTGCGCGCCGCGCGCCGCACGCCTGGTGGAGGAAACGCTGGGCGGCATGGGATACCGCGTGCGGCGGAACGACCCCTATGCCGGCGGCTATGTCACCCGCCACTACGGCCGGCCGCGGGATGGGGTGCACGCGTTGCAGATCGAGATTGCGCGCAGCCTCTACATGGATGAGGTGCGCGTGGAACGGGCGCCGGGCATGGGGCCGCTGACGCGGGATCTGCGCCGGCTGATAGGGGCACTGGCGAGTACGGATTGGAACTTCCTGCGCTAACCCCTTGATATTCATTTTGCGGGTTGGCGCGCCCGAATCCCGCCGCACGGGATTTGGCAAAAAAAAGGGCGGAGCCTTGCGGCTCCGCCGAGTTTAGGGAGGAAACGTCCAAGAAAGACAGACAACTGAGCAGTGCTCGGTTGCTGCGATGCACAAGATAGGGGTCAGGGGCGGGGCCGGCAAGGACTTTTTTGCAGTGCAGCACAGCCATGCCCATCACGCATGCGTGCGTCAGTTTGAATGCGTGGAACGCTTAGCGGATGCACAAGTTTCACCCCGAAAGGAGTGATTTCGAGCAAAATGTGCTTCACTGGGCGGCAGGCAATGCCCGCGCCCGACGCCTGCCCTATCCCGGAAACTCAGCCCGGATCGCCGCGGAATGCTCGCCCAGCGCCGGCACCTTGCCGTAGTCCCGCTCCCCATCGGAAAACCGCGCCGCCGGGGCCGCCACGGCGACCACGCCGTTCGGCGTTTCCACAGCCAGCCGGCGCAGCGCCGGATGCCGCGCCAGGTCAGACACCTCGTTCACGAAGCCATAGGCGATCCCGGCGGCGTTCAGCCGCCCCGCCGCCTCGGCCCGCGTCAGCGCGGCAAAATGCCGCGCGACCTCGGCATCCACCACGAGGCGGTTGGCCACCCGTTCCGTGTTGCTGCGCCAGCCTTCCTGCCCCGGCAGCTCGGGCCGGCCCATGAAGGCCGCGCAGAGGTTGCCCCATTCCCGCTCATTCTGGATCGAGATCAGCACCAGCGCGCCATCGGCGCAGGCGAAGGCGCCGTAAGGGCAGATGGAGGGATGCGCGAGGCCGACCCGCGCCGGCGCCCTGCCCGTGCCCTCGAAAAACAGCAGCGGCACGTTCATCCAATCCGCCATGCCGTCGAACAGACTGACGGCAATACCCTTGCCCCGCCCGGTGATGCCGCGCTCGATCAGGGCTTCCAGCACCGCGGCATGGGCATTCATGCCGCAGGCGACATCGACGACGGAAACGCCGACGCGCCCCGGCCCAGCGGGATGGCCGGTGACGGCGGCGAGGCCCGACTCAGCCTGCACCAGCAGGTCATACGCCTTCATCGCGGCGTACTCCCCCTCCTCCCCATAGCCGGAGATATCGACGGTGATCAGCCGGGGGTGCCTTGCCCGCAATTCGGCGGACCCGAAGCCGGCGCGACCCATGGCGCCAGGAGCGAGATTCTGGATGAAGACATCCGCGCGCGCCAGCAGCCGCTCCAGCAGCGCCTTGTCATCAGGCTGCTTGATGTCGAGGGTCAGGCTTTCCTTCCCCCGGTTCAGCCACACGAAATAGGTGGATTGCCCCGCCGCCGCCGTGTCGTAGCCCCGGGCGAAGTCACCCTCCGCGCGCTCGATCTTGATGACGCGGGCGCCAGCATCGGCGAGCTTCTGCGAGCAGGTCGGCGCCGCGACGGCCTGTTCCATCGCGATGACGAGAAGGCCGGAAAGCGGCTTGCCCGGACTCATGCGGGGTGCCCGAACCGCTGCGCAACATGGGGGTCGACCCAGAAACCTGCCCCACCGCCGAGGTATTTGTGCCCCGCCGGGACGCTGGCCGCGACGATGAAGGACTTGGGCACCAGCAGCCGCCACTGCGGAATGCCCGTGCCCGGCGGATATGCCCCGTCGTCGCCGGAGCGGGGCACGATCTTCGCAACCCGGTCCACCCCGGCGGTGGTGAAGGATGTGGCGAGGTTCTGCTGCTGGCGCCGAAACCCCTCGGGCGAGAGAATGCCGCGCAGGTCGTCATGCGCTGTCACGCGACCATTCCCCAGGCGGGGATGGCCGATGCGCCCGCCCGAGAGGTGGCTGTGGCCTGCGAACTCGAAGTCATCCGGGCCGATGGGTTCCATCAGCAGCAGCAGCCACCAGCCCTGGGACAGGCGTCCAGAGCCGTAGCCGATGCGTTGTTCCAGCTCGTCCGCCGGCTTGTTCACCAGCCATCGCAGCTTGCCGAAGAAGCCATCGGCCTTGTGCGTCTCCCCCAGGACAGGGGGCCAGGGGGTGATCGCCATCGTTCAATAGCTCCGCGGCATGCCCAGCACATGTTCGCCGATATAGCTCAGCACGAGGTTCGTGCTGATCGGCGCCACCTGATAGAGCCGCGTCTCGCGGAACTTGCGCTCGATGTCGTATTCCTCGGCGAAGCCGAAGCCGCCATGGGTCTGCACGCAGGCTTCCGCCGCCGCCCAGGCCGCGTCGGCCGCCAGCATCTTGCCCATATTCGCCTCCTCCCCGCAGTTCTCGCCGCGCTCGAACTTGGCGAGGCCCTGCTGCACGATGGCTTCCGCCGCGCGCATCTGGGCATAGGCCTTGGCGATGGGGAACTGCACGCCCTGGTTCTGCCCGATCGGCCGGCCGAACAGCACGCGCTCCTTGGCATAGGCGACCGACCGCGCGGTGAACCACTTCGCATCACCCACGCATTCCGAGGCGATCAGCAGCCGTTCCGCGTTCATGCCATCCAGGATCTGGCGAAAGCCCTTGCCTTCGACGCCGACCAGGTTCTCGGCCGGGACTTCCATGTTGTCGAAGAAGACCTCGCAGGAATTGTGGTTCATCATCGTGCGGATCGGCCGGATGGTGAGGCCCTTGCCGAGCACGGTCCGCATATCGACGATAAAGGTCGAAAGCCCGTCGGTCTTCTTCGCGATCTGGTCGCGCGGCGTGGTGCGGGCGAGCAGCAGCATCAGGTCCGAATGCTCGGCCCGGCTGGTCCAGATCTTCTGGCCGTTGACGATCCACTTGTCGCCCTCCCGGCGCGCCGTGGTGCGCAGCGCCGTGGTGTCGGTGCCGCTGGAGGGCTCCGTCACGCCGAAGGCCTGCAGGCGCAGCTCGCCCGTCGCGATCTTCGGCAGGTATTCCGCCTTCTGCGCGGCGGAGCCATGCCGGAGCACGGTGCCCATGATGTACATCTGCGCGTGGCAGGCACCGCCATTGCAGCCGCTGGCCTGGATTTCCTCCAGGATCGCGGCGGCCCCCGAAAGCGGCAGGCCGGCACCGCCGAATTCCTCGGGGATGAGGGCGGCGAGCCAGCCGGCCTCGGTCAGCGCGGTGACGAATTCGGTGGGGTAGCCGCGCCGCGCATCCAGCTCCCGCCAGTACTCGCCGGGAAACCGGGTGCAGAGCTTCCGCACCTCCTGCCTGATCTCGGCGTAGGGGTCGTTGGCGGGGGCGTGCATGTCCATCGGGCTTCTCCTGGCGAGGCCGGGATAAGGCCCCGCCCCACCCGATGTCCAGGCACCCCTGGGATCAGCGGCGATAGTCCCCGCGCGAACGACCGCGGTAGCCGCCATCATTGCGATAGCCGCGATTGGACTGCACGGACTGGTCGTAGAGGTAGCCGCCCGCGCCGCCGACACCGGCGCCGAGCAGCGCGCCAAGCCCCGCATTGCCGCTGAAGCTGCCGAGAATGCCGCCCACGGCGCCGCCGCCGAGCGCGCCCGTCGCCGTGCGCTGCTGCGTGTCATTCATCCCGGCGCAACCGGAGAGGCCGAGGCCCGCCACGAGAGCGAGGGCCATTCTGGTGGTCCGCATGGTCATGATCCTGTTCATCAGCGTGCCGCCCGGGCAGGCAAGGCAGGGGTCGCGCAGGGGTATTGCGCCTGCGCCCAGCGCAGCATCCCGTCCAGCGCCGCTTCCCGCGCGTATTGCGGGTTGGAACCGGCCCAGGCGGCGAACTGAAGGCCGCTCTGCGCGACGGTGGGCGCAGGGTCCGGCAGGCAGAACAGCGGGCGCTGCGGGCCGGAGGTGGGGTACAGCAGGGTGTGGTACTGGCCCGCCGCCGTCATGAACCCCTGGCAATAGGCGATGGCTTCGAGCCGCAGCACGCCGCCCCAGCGGGGATTGCAGACCGCGGCGAGGTCCGCCACCGTCCCGACATGGTCGATCAGGTCTTCCTGCTGGCGCGTCGCCGCAGGCTGGTTGGCGCCGCCCGCCGGGGCAGCCGCCTGGGGCGCGGTCTGCGCGATGGCACCCGGTGCCGCGAGAATGGCCGCCAAGGCCATGGTCGGTATCCGCATCATCGTATCCTCCGTCGCCTGTGATCAGGTTCGGTAGGAACGCTTACTGGTCATGAAAGTTGCGCAGATCGTCTTGCGGTGTCCCGCTCAATTCAGCGCAGCATCGGCACCAGGCTAGCCACCAGCAGCAGCGCCATGGCGATGTTGAAGGCGCGCAGGCGGCGCGGATTGGCCAGCAGCCGCCCCGCCCCAGCGCCAAGCCCGGCCCAGACGAGGAGGCAGGGCATGGAAATCGCCACGAAGACGAAGGCGATGATGCCAACCTGCGGCGCCAATGGCTCTCCCGGCCGGGTAAAGGCGGGCATGACGGCGGCGGCGATCATCCACGCCTTCGGGTTCACCCATTGGAACAACGCCGCGCCGAGGAAACCCAGCGGCGGGCGCGACGCGCCCTGCCCCGGCGGCGATGCGCTCGCGATCTTCCAGGCGAGGAACAGCAGCCAGGCCCCACCCACCCAGCGCAGGATGAGATGCACCCACGCGTTGGCCGCCATCGGCCCCGCCAGGCCGAGACCCACCACCAGCAGCATCGCCCCGAAGCCGCAGGTAATGCCCAGCATATGCGGCAGCACGCGGCGCACCCCATGCCCGGCGGCGGCCGAGGCCACCATCAGCACATTCGGCCCCGGCGTCACCGAGGTGGCGATGGCGAAGCCGAGAAGGGGGAGCCAGTCCGTCACCGCGCGGCAATAGCGGGCGCCAGGATTTCGGTCAAACTACCTGACCTTTTCCGTGTCCCGTCACGTCCCGCCCTTCAGCTCCCACCCGGCCCGCCAAGGCTCGCCCGCACCGCCAGCGCCTGCACGGTCAGGCCGTCGTGGCGGATATCGATGATGATGGTCATCAGGCGGTTATCCTCCC
>CANJXD010000130.1 GCA_947478535.1 Acetobacteraceae bacterium | reverse complement strand
TTATCGCCGCAAGCCTCAACGACCGGCCCAGGAAGACGCTCGACTACGCCACCCCAAACGAGGCCTTCAACAGCCTACTTGCAAAGCTGGCCAGCCGGGGCGAAACACAGAGCCGCGGTGGTGTTCGCTACGGATGTTGAATCCACCGACTATAGTTTGCGCGGCAAGCCGGGCGCGAAGCAAGCCGCCATCTGCGAGACCCCATCCGGCGCTTGCGGGCGAGGTGTACCAGCGCTATAGAGAAAGTCAGATCGCTTTCCGACGTTGACGGGAGGTGGCCCCAAAAGGGCCACCTTTTTTGTTGGCCGCCCCCTGGCGGCTTTCCCCGTGGCGCCGGCCTGGAATGCCGATGGACGAAGACCTGCCGCATCATGAGGGCCTCGAGGCCCGGATCGCCAACTCGATCCTGCCCAGCCTGACGCAGCTCGGCTACGAGCTTGTGCGAGTCCAGGTCAGCGGCAAGGAGCGGCCGGTGGTGCAGATCATGGCCGATCGTGCCGACCAGGCCCCCTTCACGGTGGTGGATTGCGAGGCGATCAGCCATTCCGCCGGTGCGGTGCTGGATGTGGAAGACCCGATCCGGGGTGATTGGGTGCTGGAAGTGTCCTCCCCCGGCATCGACCGCCCGCTGACCCGGGCGAAGGATTGGAACCGCTTCGCCGGCCACCTCGCGCAGGTCGAGTTGATGGTCCCGATGGATGGCCGCAAGCGCCTGCGTGGCATCGCGCTGGGGGCGGATGCCACCACGGCGCGGCTGCGGGCGGAAGATGGGACGGATCTCGAACTGCCTCGCGGCAACATCCGCCGCGCGAAGCTCGTGCTGACCGATGAGTTGATTGCGGCCACCACCGTCTCGACCGAGGCGGATGAGGCCGAGGATGAGCCCAAGGACGAGGCCGCCGGGGCGCCCCCCCGCGGTCGCAAACCCAAGAGGAACTGACGCCATGGCGATGGATGTCGCGATTGCGCGCCCGGAACTCCTGCAGGTGGCGGATTCCGTCGCGCGGGAGAAGATGATCGAGCGTGACGAGGTGCTCGAGGCGATGGAGCAGGCCATCCAGAAGGCCGGCCGCGCCAAGTACGGGCACGAGAAGGACATCCGCGCCACCATCGACCGCAAGACCGGCGAAGTGAAGCTGTCTCGCTGGACCGAGGTGGTGGATGCCGAGCCGGTGGAGAACGAGGCGACGCAGATCAGCCTGCGCATCGCCGCCAAGATCAAGCCCGGCATCCAGGCCGGCGAATTCATCATCGACCCGCTGCCGCCGATCGATTTCGGCCGCATCCCCGCGCAGACCGCCAAGCAGGTGATCGTGCAGCGGGTGCGCGAGGTCGAGCGTTCCAAGCAGTTTCATGAGTATAAGGACCGCGTCGGCGAGATCATCAACGGCGTCGTCAAGCGGACCGAGTATGGGAACCTGATGGTCGATCTCGGCCGCGCGGAAGCCCTGCTGCGGCGCGACGAGACGATCCCGCGCGAGGCCTTCCGGAACGGAGACCGGGTGCGGGCGTATATCTACGACGTGCGCGAGGAACCGCGCGGGCCCCAGATCTTCCTGTCCCGCACTCATCCTGGCTTTTTGGCAAAGCTGTTCGCGCAGGAAGTGCCGGAAATCTATGACGGCATCATCGAGATCAAGGCGGTGGCCCGGGACCCCGGCTCTCGCGCCAAGATGGCAGTGATCAGCCGCGACAGCTCGATCGACCCGGTCGGCGCCTGCGTCGGCATGCGCGGCTCCCGCGTCCAGGCCGTGGTGCAGGAACTGCAGGGCGAGAAGATCGACATCATTCCCTGGTCACAGGACCAGGCGACCTTCATCGTCAATGCGCTTGCCCCGGCCGAAGTGACCAAGGTGGTGCTGGACGACGATGCGCGACGCGTCGAGGTGGTGGTGCCGGATGACCAGCTTTCGCTGGCCATCGGCCGCCGCGGCCAGAATGTGCGCCTCGCCTCGCAGCTGACGCGCTATGATGTGGATATCCTGACGGAGGCGGAGGAATCCGAGCGCCGCCAGGAAG
The DNA here is from genome assembly GCA_947478535.1 of Acetobacteraceae bacterium. The sequence continues at coordinate 9,924 of CANJXD010000130.1, read as the reverse complement.
ATTTTCGCAAGCGCAGCGGTCTTTTTGTTGAAGGCCTCGACGTCGACGATGTCATCGCCGGTCTGCTGGTGACCGAGGGCTTCGGTTCCATCGAGGACATCATCAATGTCGATGATGAGGAACTTGCGGGCATCGAAGGCTTTGACGAGAACGTCTCCGCCGAGCTCAAGCGTCGCGCGCAGGCCTTCCTCGACAAGCGCGACCTTGAACTCGACGAGAAGCGTCGCGAGATGGGGGTCGAGGACGCGGTGGCCGAGGTGGGCGGTTTCTCGCCCGCCATGCTGGTTGCGCTGGGCGAGAAGGGGGTCAAGGCCCTCGAAGACCTGGCCGACCTCGCCGGCGACGAGCTGATCGAGATCCTGGGCGCCGACGCGGTGGATGAGGAGACGGCGAACGCCGTCATCATGGCCGCGCGCCAATCCGCCGGCTGGTTCGGGGACGAGGATGTGGTCGGCGCCATGGCCGCGCAGGCGGAAGGCGAAGGCGATGCCGAAGGCGACACCGAAGCGGATGCCGACATTGAAGGCGAGGGCGGCGAGGAAGCCGCGGATGGGGAGAAGTAAGACGGACGTTTCGGCGGATATCGCACCAGAACCTGCCATGGGCCTCGTGCCCGATGCAGGTGAGGGACCAGAAACCCCGGGAGCCGATGTGGTATCCGAGGAATTGGCGCCCGAAGATGGGGCGGAGGAGCCGGAAAGCGGCCCGCTGCGTCGCTGTATGGTGACGCGGGAGCGGCTTCCGAAGGAAGAAATGCTCCGTTTCGTGCTCTCTCCCGACCGTCAGGTGGTGCCTGATCTGTCGGAACGGCTGCCGGGGCGGGGAATGTGGTTGAGCGCGAAGGCCGATGTGATAGAACGTGCCGCGACCCGTGGAGCCTTTGCAAAGGCATCGCGTGGTTCGGTGCAGGTTCCCCCCGACCTTCGCGCGCGGATTGAGGACGGCCTTCGGGGTCGCGTCCGCGATCTCATCGGTTTCGCCCGGCGTGCCGGGCAGGCGGTGAGCGGTTGGCAGGCGGCGCGGGAATGGTTGCAGGCCGGCAATGCCGGCCTGGTGGTGCAGGCGGCCGATGGCAGCCTGGCGGAGCGGGAACGCCTCGTCGGGTTGCGGCGGGTGCCGGTGGTGACGCCGCTGGATGCGGCGGAACTTGGGGCGCTTTTCGGGCGCGAGCGGGCGGTGCATGTTGCCGTCGCTCCGGGCCGGTTGGCGGAGCGGATTGTGGCGGAAGCCGCGAGGTTATCGGGTGTCGCGGTTGCGGCGCCGGTGGAGGGGCGGGCGCCGAAGGCGCCGCCCGGAAATCTGGAGCCGCCGGACAGACCGGCGGGATGAGGATGCCGGCGGATGCCGGTTGCTTTCACTGCCGCGCCCCGGCGTTTTCCGGTGGCGTGGACCGACTTCACCCGCGCTTGCGCGGACTGCACAGGGTGCCGCGTTCAACACGCGGCGGGACATGACGGACGAGAGATCGGGTTCGGATCGGCGGATGAGCGACCAGAACGACCAGGATGCAGGCAAGGGCCGGCTTTCCCTTCGGCCGAGTGGCCGCCTGGAGCTGGGCAAGACGGTGGACGCGGGCAGCGTTCGCCAATCCTTTAGCCATGGCCGCAGCAAGGTCGTGCAGGTGGAGGTGCTGAAGAAGCGCGCCCCCACCCCCACGGCGGCGCCGGCAAAGCCGGGCACGCCCCCGCCAGCCGCGGCGGCACCTGCCGCTGGCGGCGGTGGTGGCAGTGGCGGTGGTGGCGGTGGCGGCCATTCGGGGCCACGCCCCGCGGTCGCGGGCCCGCCCCGGTCCGGCAATGCGGCGCCCGCGGGCAAGCCGCCCGCCGCCGCTGGCCGGCCATTGACGCAATCGGAGCTCGCCACGCGCCAGCGTGTGCTGGAGGAGCAGCGCCGCGTCGAGGCGCAGCGCCAGCGCGATGAGCGTGAGCGCCAGGCCCTCCAACTGCGCTCCGCCGCAGAGGAATCGGCCCGCCGCGCCGAGGAAGATCGGCGGCGTGCCGATGATGAGGAACGGCTTGCCGCCGAGGAGGCGCGTCGCGCCGCCGAGGAAGCGCGCCGCGCCGCCGTCGCACCGCCGCAGCCGAGCCGCACGGAAGCCGCCGAGTCGCAGGCCGCCGATCCGGCGGACCGCGCAACGGTGGAACGTCCGCCAGTGGAACGTCCGCCAGTGGAACGTCCGCCAGTGGAACGTCCGTCTGGGGAACGCCCGTCAGCGGCACGTCCGTCTGGGGAACGCCCGTCTGGGGAACGTCCTGCGATGGAACGGGCGCCGATGACGGCCGCCGCCACGCAAGCAGCGCCGCAGGCACCGCGTCGCCCCGACCATGGCGCGCCGTCCGGCGCGCCGCCACGCCGCGATGGTCCGCCGCCGCGTCAGGGCGATGGTCCCCCGCCCCGCCAGGGTGATGGTCCCGCGCGCCCCGGCTACGCTGCCCGCCCCGGCTATTCGAACGACCGCCCCGGTTATGCCGGGGACCGCAACGGTCCGGCTCGCCCGATGGCGCCGCCGCTCCGCAGCGGTCGCCCCGGCCCGGTGCCGACCGGCCTCGGCCAGCGTCGCCCTGCCGGCCCGCCCGGCGTTCCCCCCGGCATCGTGCCGGGTGTGGTGCCGACGGCGGATGTGCCGCCCGCCGCGAAGCTGACGCTGAAGGCCCGCGCGCCGCGCGAGGAGGATGAGGACGCTCCGCGCGGCCCCGTTCGCCGCCCTGGCATGGTCGGCCCGCCCGGTGCCAAGAAGCCCGTCGCGCCGCCGCCCAAGAAGACGCTGACGCCGAATGACCGGCGCCGCGACACCCGCATCGACGTGAACGCCGCGATCGAGGGCGAGGATGAGCGCACGCGCTCCATCGCCTCCGTCCGCCGGGCGCGTGAGCGCGAACGCCGGCAGCAGGAACTGGCGCGCCTGCGCTCCGGTGCCGAACGCGTGGTGCGTGACGTGGTGGTGCCGGAAACGATCACCGTCCAGGAACTGGCGAACCGCATGGCCGCGCGTGGCGGCGAAGTGGTGAAGTCCCTGTTCCGCATGGGCGTGATGGCGACCCTGACGCAATCCATCGACGCCGACACGGCCGAGCTGGTGGTCCAGGAATTCGGCCACCGCGTGAAGCGCGTGGCGGAAGGCGATGTGGAGATCGGCATCGAGGGTGACGAGGACACGGATGTCGACCTGACGCCGCGCCCGCCTGTCGTCACCATCATGGGCCATGTCGACCACGGCAAGACCAGCCTGCTGGACGCGCTGCGGAAGGCCGATGTGGCGGGGCATGAGGCCGGTGGCATCACCCAGCATATCGGCGCCTACCAGGTGACCGTCCCTTCGGGGCAGAAGGTCACCTTCATCGATACACCGGGCCATGCGGCCTTCACCGCCATGCGGGCCCGCGGCGCGAGCGTGACCGACATGGTCGTGCTGGTCGTCGCGGCCGATGACGGCGTCATGCCGCAGACGATCGAGGCGATCCATCACGCGAAGGCGGCGAATGTCCCGCTGATCGTGGCGATCAACAAGATCGACAAGGCCGGCGTGCGCCCCGAACGCGTGAAGCAGGAACTGCTGCAGCACGAGATCGTGGTGGAAAGCCTGGGCGGTGAGACGCAGGAGATCGAGGTCTCCGCGACTCAGAAGCTCAACCTCGACAAGCTGCTCGAAGCCATCTCGCTGCAGGCCGAAATCCTCGACCTGCGGGCGAACGCGGATCGCGCGGCGGAAGGGACGGTCATCGAAAGCCGCCTCGACCGCGGCCGTGGCCCGGTGGCGACGGTGCTGGTCCAGAAGGGCACGCTGAAGCAGGGCGATATCGTGGTGGCCGGCGCCGAATGGGGCCGGGTGCGCGCGATGCTCGACGACAAGGGCCGCCAGCTGAAGGAGGCCCTGCCCTCCCTGCCGGTGGAGATCCTTGGCCTGTCGGGCGTGCCGACGGCCGGTGAGAACTTCATCGCCGTGAAGGACGAGACGCAGGCCCGCGAGATCAGCGAATTCCGGACCCGCAAGATCCGCGAAAAGCAGGTCGCCGCGATCAGTGCCGGCCGCGGCAGCCTTGCCGACATGCTGGCCCGCATCCAGGCGGGTGAGCAGAAGGAAGTGGCGGTCGTCTGCAAGGCGGACGTGCAGGGCAGCGCCGAGGCCATCGGTGTCACGCTCGGCAAGCTCGGCAACGACGAGGTGCGGGTCCGTGTCCTGCACAGCGCCGTGGGCCAGATCACCGAAAGCGACATCCAGCTCGCCAAGGCGTCCAACGCCGTCATCGTCGCCTTCAACGTCCGGGCCACCACCCAGGCGAGGGAACTGGCGACGCGCGATGGCGTCGAGATCCGCTACTACTCCATCATCTACGAAGTGGCGGATGACATCGAGGAGCTGGTGCGCGGCAAGCTGGCGCCGGTGCAGCGGGAGAAGTTCCTGGGCTACGCCCAGATCCTGCAGGTCTTCGAGGTCAAGCGCATCGGCAACGTGGCGGGCTGCCGCATCACCGAAGGCGTGGTCAAACGCGGCTGCGGTGTCCGCCTGCTGCGCGACGGCACCGTCATCCACCAGGGCGACCTCTCCACGCTGCGTCGCTTCAAGGACGATGTGAAGGAAGTCGCCAACGGCTACGAATGCGGTATGTCCTTCTCGAACTACAATGACATCCGCGTAGGCGACCAGATCGAGTGCTACGAGACCGAGACGGTCGCCGGCACGCTCTGACGCCAGTTAGTCACCGAGGCGGGGGGCGCGGCGGACATCGCCGCGCCCCTTTGCGTTGAGGGAATACGCCACCATGGCACGCAAATCCGCTGATCCGAAGGGCGAGAGCCGTCGCGACGCGCGCGGCGCAGACCCGCGCCAACCCAAGCCGAAAGCGAAACGAGACCTGTCGCAGGGCCCGTCCCAGCGGCAGTTGCGCGTGGCGGAGGAAGTGCGCCACGCGCTATCCGCCGTCTTCATGCGAGAGGAATTCCGCGACGAGGACCTGGCCGGGCTCCGGGTGACGGTGACGGAGGTTCGCGCCTCCCCCGACCTGAAGCACATGACGGCCTTCGTCAGCGCGCTCGGCAAGGACCTGACGAAGGAACAATTCGGCGGGCTGCGCCGCGTCTCGCCCTATCTCAAGCGGCAGGTCGCACAATCCGTGCGGCTGAAATTCGCGCCGGATCTGCATTTCCAGCCGGATACCGCGCTCGACTACGCCATGCATATCAGCACGGTCATGCGTCGCCCCGAGGTGATGCAGGACCTGGCGCCGAAGCCCGCGGGCAGCGCCGACAGTCAGGACAGTGAAGAGCCGTGAACAAGCCCAACCGCCAGCGTCAGCACCGCAAGCCCAAGGGCATCGCGCTCGATGGCTGGTTGATCGTGGACAAGCCTTCCGGCATCGGTTCGACCGATGTGGTGAACAAAGTAAAGCGGGCGTTCCAGGCGCAGAAGGCGGGGCATGGCGGCACGCTGGACCCGCTGGCGACCGGCCTGCTGCCGGTAGCCTTCGGCGCCGCGACCAAGACCGTTCCCTATGTCATGGACGGCACCAAGACCTATCACTTCACGCTGCGCTTCGGGGAGGCGCGGGATACCGACGATGCCGATGGCAAGGTCGTCGCCACCAGCGATGTGCGGCCGACGGATGAGCAGATCAACGCCGCCCTGCCCGCCTTCCGCGGCGACATCATGCAGGTGCCGCCGGCCTATTCCGCCATCAAGATCGGCGGCGAGCGCGCCTATGACCTGGCCCGCGAGGGCCTGCCGGTGGAAATCGCGCCGCGCCATGCGCGGATCGACCGCTTCGACCTGATCGAACGGGTGGATGCGGATACCGCGATCTTCCATGTCGAGAGCGGCAAGGGCGTCTATATGCGCTCCCTGGGGCGGGACCTGGCGCGGGCCTGCGGTTCGGTCGGCCATATCTCGGCCCTGCGCCGGCTGCGGGTCGGCCCGTTCCGGGAAGAACACGCGATTTCCCTGGACAGCCTGCTCGGAACCGGCGATACGCCTCCCCCTTCCCCGGACCTCCTTCTTCCGGTGACGACCGCGCTGGCCGACATCCCGGCACTGGCCGTCAACGGTGAGGAAGCCACCCGCCTCATGCAAGGCCAGGCGATCAGCCTGGTGGAGCTGATGGGGCGGGTTCCCCGTGAAGCGGACCCCGAAGGCGGTCTGCTGCGCGCGATGGCGGGGGGGCGTCTCCTCGGCCTGTGCCGGCTGGAGGCCGGTTGGATGCAGCCCGAGCGGCTGATCCAGCTCGGTTCTTCGGACGGCCCTCGGACCCAGGCGAGGGGCGAGGCTTAACCCCGATCTGGAGGATATGCGATGTCGACGACGATCACTGCGCCCGTTGATACGACGGAAGCCGAGCGCCGCGCCGCGCTCATCAAGGAATACGCCACGAAGCCGGGCGATACGGGCAGCCCCGAGGTTCAGGTCGCCCTGATCTCCGCCCGCATCTCCATGCTGACGGAACACCTGAAGGTCCACCCGAAGGACTTCCACAGCCGCCGTGGCCTGCTGGTGCTGGTTGGTCAGCGCCGTGGCCTGCTGGACTACACGAAGAAGAAGGACGTGAAGCGCTACGAGTCGCTGATCGGCCGTCTCGGCCTGCGCCGCTGATCTTCGCTTTGGCGTGATGGAGAATGGCCCGCGGGGGATGCCCCGCGGGCCTTTTTTCGTTCTGGGCGGCCGAGCCCCTCAGAGGCGGTTCTTGCCGTCCAGCGCGTCCCGGACCGCATCCTTGGCGCCGCCGATCGCGTTCTGGATCTTGCCCTTCGCCTTGTCGGCGTGGCCTTCGGCTTCCAGCTTCGCGTCGCCGGTCAATTCACCGATACTCTGCTTCACGGCGCCCTTCGCCTGGTTGGCGGTGCCGACGATCCTGTCCTTGTCCATGGCGCGTTCTCCTGCTCGTCCCGCCGGGATGGCGGGATCAGAGGGGAAACGCGCCGGGTCGCGCGCGGTTCACCCCTTGCCGGGAAGGCCGGCGATGGCGGCATCCACGGCATCGCCGAAGCGGCTGACGATGGCATCGATATCGGCGGCGGTGGCGATATAGGGCGGCGAGAGGATCACATGGTCCCCGCGCTTGCCGTCGATCGTACCGCCCATGGGGTAGCAGGCGAGGCCGCGCTGATAGGCTTCCTGCTTGATCCGCTCATGCAGCTTCAGGGCCGGGTCGAACACCGCCTTGGTGGCGCGGTCAGCGACGAATTCGGCGCACCAGAACAGGCCGCGCCCGCGGATATCCCCGACATGGCGGTGGTTGCCGAGCCGTTCGGTCAGCCGCTGTTCGAGCAGCGCGCCCATCGCCTTCACATTGTCGAGCAGCTTCTCATCCCGGATCACCTGCTGCACGGCCAGCGCCGCGGCGGTGGCGATGGGGTGGGCCTGGTAGGTATGGCCATGCATGAAGCCGCCGGAACCCTCGCGGATCGCCTCGATGATGCGCCCGCCGATCAGGATGCCGCCGATGGGCTGGTAGCCGCCGCCGAGGCCCTTGGCGACGACCTGGATATCCGGCGGCACGCCTTCCTGTTCCCAGGCATGCATGGTGCCGGTTCGGCCCATGCCGGACATCACTTCATCCAGGATCAACAGCGCGCCGTGGCGCTCGCACACCGCGCGCATGGCCTGGAAATAGCCGGGCAGCGCGGCGACGCAGCCGAGGGTGGCGCCCACCACGGGTTCCGCGATGAAGGCGATGACGGTCTCAGGGCCAAGGGCCTGGAATTCGGCCTCCAGCTCTGCGGCGAGGCGCGCGACGTAGTCGGCTTCGCCCTCGCCCGCGCCCTGGTCGCGATAGGCGTAGCAGGGCGAGACGTGGCGGAAGGCGTCCGACAGGATCGGCTGGTACATCGCCCGGCGCATCATGTTGCCGCCAGCCGCGAGCGCGCCGAGGGTGTTGCCGTGGTAGCTCTGCCGGCGGGCGATGTAGTGACGGCGCTGGTTCTGGCCGATCTCCACGAAATACTGCCGGGCGATCTTCAGCGCGGCCTCCACGCCCTCCGACCCCGAGGAGCAGAGATACATGTGGGTGAGGCCACCCGGCTCCCCTTCCAGCACCATGTCCGCCAGCTGTTCCGCGGGTTCGCAGGAATAGAGCGCGGTATGGGCGTAGGAGAGCCGGTCCATCTGCGCCCGCATCGCCTCCAGCATGCGGGGATGGCCATGGCCGAGGCAGGCGACGGCAGCGCCGCCGGAGCCGTCGATCACGGCCTTTCCATTGCTGTCGTGGATGAACATGCCCTGCCCCGTCAGGGCGAGCGGCGGATCGACGCGCAGATTGCGCTGGAGAAGGCGGGAACGCATCAGCTTGGGTCTCCAGCGAGGGCGATGCAGGAAAAGGCGACGCGGGCTTCGGTCGGCACGCCGAAGCGGGCAGTGTGGCGGGCGGGAAGGCCCTGCGGGAAGTGCTTCACATATTCGGCATTGAGGGCGGCATAGTCGGCGGGGTCGGTGATCAGCATGGTCACCTGCACGACGCGGTCGAGCGCGCTGCCGGCTTCCTTGAGGATCGTCGCCATCATGGCGAGCGCGTTGCGTACTTCCTCCGCCGGCGTCGCGCCGCGATGGATGCCGCCGGCTGGATCGTGGGGCGCGGAATGGCCGGAGACGAAGACCAGGCCGCCGGCGCGGGTCGCGCGGCTGAAGGGTCGGGGGTTGCCCGGTTCGGGCTGGCCAACAAAGGAAATCATGGTGCCGTCAGCATCCCCACCACCGCCCCCGTCATGCAGCAGGCGATACTGGCCGCGACGAGGGAGGGCAAACCGAGTTTCACGATATCCGCGCGGCGTTCCGGGCACATCGCCGTCATGCCGCCGAGCATGATGCCGACGGAGCCGAAATTGGTGAAGCCACACAGCGCATAGGTCAGGATCAGCCGCGAGCGCTCGTCCAGCCCCAGCCCGCCGGAGCCGGCGAGCTGGAGGTAGGAGACGAATTCATTCACCACCACCTTCACGCCCAGCGATTGCGCCACCGTCGTCACCTGCTCGAACGGCACGCCCATGGCGAAGGCGAGCGGCCAGAACAGCCAGCCGACAATCACCTGCAAGGTCAGCCCCGTGACGGGTTCCAGCACCATGTTGACCAGCGCCACCAGCGCCACGAAGACGATCAGCATGGCCATGATGCCGAGCAGCAATTGCAGCCCATCCATCGTGCCGCGCACCACCGCTTCCATGCTGCTGTCGTAAAGCCGCGGCGCGGCGGCGGCGTCCTCCGCATCGGGCGCCTCGCCGGGGCGGGGCGGGATCATCAGCATGGCCGCCACAATGGATGCGGGCGCGGCGATCAGGCTCGCCACCAGCAACTGCCCCGCGGCATCCGGCACGACGGACGAGATCATCAGCGCATAGACCACCAGCATGTTGCCGCTGATGGTGGCGAGGCCCGCCGTCATCACCACGAACATCTCGCTGATGGTCAGGCGCGCCAGCCAGGGGCGGATCAGCAATGGGGCTTCCACCATGCCGACGAAGACATTGGCGGCCACGGAAAACCCCGTGGCGCCGCCGATGCCGAGCGTGCGCGTCAGCACCTTGGCCAGCCCCGCTACCACCACCGGCAGGATGCGCCAGTGATAGAACAGCGCGGAGAGCGCGCCGACGACGAGCACCAGCGGCAGCGCCTGGAAGAACAGGATGAAGCTGGCGCCGGGGAAAGGCTCCGTGAAGGGCAGCGGCGCGCCGCCGAGATAGCCGAAGACAAGGCTGGTGCCCTGCTTCGTCGCCTCCGCCAAGGCTTCGACCGCGCGGCCGAACAGCGCGAAGGCCGCGCGCAGTGGGGCGATGTGCAGCAGGGCGGCGGCCAGCACCACCTGCAGGCCGAGACCCACGAGCACGACGCGCCAGGAAACGCCGCGCCGGCACCCGCCGAGCAACCAGGCGAGCAGTGCCAACGCCAGCAGGCCGATGGCGGATTGGATCTGAAGCGAATTCATTCCGCGGCCTTTCTGGGCGTCT
>CANJXD010000129.1 GCA_947478535.1 Acetobacteraceae bacterium | reverse complement strand
GCCTCGCCGACGATCGTCACCGGCGTCAGCGCCTGGATGATGTCGAGATTGGGGTTCGGCGCGATCATCCGCAGCACCGAATGCCCGGTATTGGTGAACAGGATGGTGTGCGCATCGGCGGCGGACCGCGCGACCGCCTCGGCACCGATACCGCCACCGGCGCCGGCACGATTTTCCGTCACCACCGCATGCGGCAACTGGCCTGTCATGGTCTGCGCCAGAACGCGCGCCACCACATCCGTGCCACCCCCCGGGGCATAGGGCACGATGAGGCGGATCGGCCGTGTCGGCCATTCCTGCGCGGCGGCGGGCAGAGCCGCGAGGCCGAGAAGGGCTGCAAGGGCTACGCCCCAGTGGCGCCGAGATCGCATGAGACGGGTCATGTCGTTATTCCTCCCTTTGGCGCTTCGGCCTGATGTTCAGCTACGTCCGCACAGCGCCCCGAAGCGATTGGCGATGGCGACCGCGGAAAGCCCGTAAGTGTCGAACAGGAAGGGCGCGCTCGCGCCCTCGGCGAAGACATCGGCGACGCCAAGCCGCGCGAAGGGCACGCCGATGCCGGCCTCCGCGATCACCTCCGCCACCGCGGAACCGAGGCCGCCAATCACGGAATGATTTTCTGCAACCAGGATCGGCTTGCCACCTGAAGCCAGGTCGCGCACCAGCGCGACATCGAGCGGCTTCAGCGTGCCGACATTGACCAGCCCCGCCTGGATGCCTTGCGCCGCGAGGGCATCCAGCGCTTCCAGCGCCAGCGTCACCATCACGCCGCTGGCCATGATCCAGCCATCCCGACCCGGCCGCACCACCTGCGCCTTGCCGAGCGGCGGCAGGCTGTCCGGCGTGAACAGCAGCGGCAGGTCGCCGCGCTTGATCCGCATATAGGCCGGCCCCTGATGCGCCACGAGCTGTGCGAGCAGCGCCGCGACATGGGAGGCGCAGGCGGGTTCCACCACCACCATGCCGGGTAGCGCGCGCATCAGCGCGATGTCATCCGTCGCCTGATGCGTCGGCCCGCCGGGGGAGGTGAGGCCGGGCATGAAGCCGATGATCTTCACATTGGCGCGGGGATAGGCGATCTGCAGCGTCACCTGGTCCATCGACCGCCGCGTGGCGAAGACGCCGAAGGTGTTGACGAACGGAATATCGCCGGATCGTGCCATGCCGGAGGCGACGCACATCAGGTTCGCCTCGGCGATGCCGAGGTTGAAGAAACGCTCCGGGATCTGGTCGCGGAACAGGTCGGTTTCCGTCGGGCCGGTGAGGTCGGCGCCGAGGCAGACGATGCGCGGGTCCTGCTGCGCGAGCGCCAGCAGCGCGCGGCCATAGGCCTTGCTGCCAGTCGGCGTGCCGTCACGCCAGACTGCGGCGGAGCTGGCGATGGTCAGTGGCGGTCGCATGCTCAGCCCTCCAGCTCGATCATGGCGGCGGCGGCCACGTCCGGCGGTATCTTCGCGAAATGCGCCTTGCGGCCTTCGAGCGCGCTGACGCCACGGCCCGGCAGCGTGCGGGCGAGCAGCACGGTCGGCGCATCCGGCTTCGCGCGTGCCGCGGCCAGCGCGGCGCAGAGCGCGTCGAGGTCATGGCCATCGAGCTCGATGACGTGCCAGCCGAAGGCGCGCCACTTGGCGCCGATATCGCCCATATTCATCACGCTGGTGGTGGCGCCATCCACCTGCATGTCGTTCACATCGACGATAGCGCAGACATTGCCGAGCTTGAAGGACGCGGCGGACATCACCGCCTCCCAGGTCTCGCCTTCCTGCATCTCGCCATCGCCGATGAAGACATAGACGCGGCTCGCGCTGCCGCGCCGGCGCAGCGAAAGCCCCATCCCGACGCCGACGGAAAGCCCCATGCCGAGCGAGCCGAGCGTGGCTTCCACACCCGGCAGGCGCTCGCTGGCGATGATCTCGAGCGGGCTGCCATCGACGCCGTATTGCGCAAGCTCCTGCACCGGCAGCGCGCCCCGTTCCGCCAGCGCCGCGAACAGCGCCACGCCGTAATGCGCGGGAGAGAGCAGGAAGCGGTCGCGGCCTTCCCAATCCGGCTTGTCCGGGTCGTAGGCCATTTCATGGAAGAACAGCGCGGCCATGATATCCGCCGCGCCCAGGCCCTGCCCGACATAGCCTTCGCCGATCGGCGCCACCATGCGGACAGCATGGCGGCGCAACCGCCGCGCCTTATCCGCCAGCGCGGCCCCCGTGAGCCCAAGGCGATGCTGATTCATGCGGCAAGCTCCGAGGCAAGATCGTCCACGGCCAGCATCGCGTCGCGGATCGCGCTGGCGGTCAAAGGCGGGCCGGGGAGGTGGGTGATGTGCGGCGCCGTCAGCGTCGCGGTAGCGATGCGGTCGAGCGCGGCGACATCGCCGCGGGACAGCCCGATGCCCGCCAGCCGAACGGGCAGGCCGATGCCGGCGCAGAAGGGCAGCAGGCGGCGTAGCATGGGTGCCTCGCCCGGTGTCAGCTGCAACTGCACCAGCAGGCCGAAGGCCACCTGTTCACCATGCGGCGTGTGCGCCATCGCCGCCTCCCGCGTGAACCCGCGTGTGAGCGAATGGGCGAGCGAAAGACCGCCATTCTCGAAGCCCAGCCCCGACATCAGGATCACGGCCTCGACCACCGCCTCGAAGGCCGGCGTCAGGCGCCCGGCTGCGGCATCGGCCAGGGCCTGCGGCGCATGCGCCAGCAGCGTCTCGAAGCCCAGCGCCGCGATGGCGCCTGGCGTGCGCAGCGGCCTGGTGCCTTGCGGCGTGATGCCATCGACGGCGGCGCAGCCTTCGGCCTCGAAGCGCTTGGTCAGGCCATCGCCGATGCCGGCGCGCAGCAGGGCGGGCGGCGCGCGGACCAGCAATTCGGTATCGACGATCACCGCCTCGGGGTTGCACGGCAGCCGCTCCACCCGGTCCAGCGCGCCATCCTGGCGATACATCACGAAGATGCGGCTGGTCGGGCTGTCGTTGGACGCGGCGGTCGGCACAGTCACCACCGGCAGGCCGCGCTTCAGCGCCACCGCCTTCGCGGCATCGATGGATCGGCCGCCGCCGAGGCCGATGACGACGCCGGCCTCCCGCGGCAGCGCCATATCCAGTGCCGCGATGGCGGAATCAGAAACCTCGCCCCGCAGCGCCGCGCTGCCAAAGCCGATGCCGGCCGCGCGCAGCTGTTCTGCCACCACATCGCCATAGCGCGCCAGCACATCGGCATCGCCGACGAGGGCCGCATGCGGCGCGATGCCGCGCACGACCTGCCCGAGCTCGCGCAACGCGCCCGGCCCTTGCAGATAGAGCCGCGGCCCGCCGAACAGGCGCATCACGCCACCGCCCCCAGCGTGCGGCCACCGAGCGCATAGGCCGCTTCCGTCAGCCGCATCACCGGCAGCATGGTGGCGAGATCGGCGCAGGGCTGCTGGCCCCGGCGCGCACGGTCCAGCACATCGGCCATGAAGGGTGCGTATTGCCCGACATTCGTGGTGTGGGTGCGCAGGATGCGGCGCGTGCCGTCATTGGCGATGATATGCACCGTCTCCGGATCCGGCGCGATCAGGTAGTGGCGCGGCGTGCGCAGCGCGAAGTGCAGGTCGAAATTGCTGGTCGGCGCGGGATAGAGGTAGCCCGCTTCCACCTGCGCCAGGGCGCCGCCGGGGCCAGCGAAGGTCACAGCGCCATAGTCTTCCACCGGGAAGCCCCAGGCGGCGTTGGAAAAGCTCGCGGCCACGGGCTTCGCGGCATCGCCCCAGAGGACGTGGACGATATCGACGAAGTGGCAGCCGAGGTTGAGCATCGCGCCGCCGCCAGCCAGCACCGGGTCCAGGTTCCAGGCGCAGCCATTGTCGAGGTAGCGCGTCGCGAATCCTGCGATGAAGCGGAAGGCCATGTGCTGCACGCCGCCATCATCGGCCGCGAGGTCCTGCATCAGGCGGAAGAAGTCGCCATTGCGGAACACCAGCGGCACGGCGCAGAAGGCACCCTTCGCCGCGGCGCGAGCGGCCAGCGCCTCCACCTGCGCCACCGTCGTCCCGCAAGGTTTCTCCAGCGCGAAGGGGATGCCTTCGTCGATCAGGAACTCCGCCTGTTCCGGCATGTCGGCATGTCGGCCAAGAGCCACGACAAAATCCGGCTTCACCCGGCGACACAGCGCGCGGAAATCCCGGTCCTGCGCGCAGCCGTAGCGGTCCCCGAGTGCTGCCGCCTTCACCGGATCCGGATCGGCGAGCCCCGCCAGGCTGATGCCGGGCAGCGCCAGCATCGGCTCCAGATACAGTGGCAGGTGCCAGTGCGACGCACCGACATAGACGACCCGCATGCGCCCGTTTCCCCAACAAGCCGGTTCGCCGGCCTTCCCGCGAGCATGACTCGCTTCGCCAAAAGTGTCGACACCCCGATTGCGAAATATGGGATTGCGTGCCAGGTTTCGCTGCAAGAGCACATAAGTGTGGACACTAATCGGCCGGATTGGCCCTGCCCCGGCAGGCCGCCGGGCCGGAGGAGGATGGCGGGCCATGGATTTCGTCACCGACGCCGCGCGGGCCCTGATCGGCGTGCAATCCGATTGGGTGGAGGCGACGCATCCCGTCGAGGCGAGCGAATTGCGCCGCTTCATGCATGCGACGATCGACACCAACCCGCGCAGCCGCCCCGGCTTTACCGGCCCGCGGCATGACGCGCCGGTGGCTCCGCTCGGCTTCCCAGTCCATGCCTATCGCCGCACCGCGGCCGATGGCTGGGACCCGCTGGAAGGCCATGGCGACCCGGAATTCGATGGCGAGTCCCGCCTGCTGCGCCCGCATCTGCCGCGCATGCCCATCCCGCTCTCCGGCGTGCTGAATGGCGGCTACGACTACGAGTTCCAAAGCCACGCGAAGCTCGGCGAGCGCATCTTCTGCCGCAGCGCCTATCGCGACGTGAAGCAGCGCCAGGGCAAGGCCGGCCCGATGGTGATCGTCACGGTGGATGACGAATTCGCCGCCGGCGAGGAACGGCGCCCGCTGTTCCGCTGCACCACCAACCTGATCCTGCGCTGAGTATGGCGGCACTTCTTCCCCTTGCGGGCCTGCGCGTCCTCGAACTCGGCGGCGATGTGTCGCTGGCCTTTGCGGCGCGGCTGCTGGCCGATCTCGGGGCGGAGGTGCTGCGGCCGGAACCACCGGGCGGCGACCCGCTGCGCCATGCGGCGCCGATGACGGCCGCCGGCAGCGCGCTGCACGCCTATCTCAACCAGGGCAAGCTGGTGCCGGAGGCCGCGGATGTCGCGGCGCTGGCGCGGGATGTGGACCTCGTGCTCTGGGCGCCGGAAGCGCCCGGGGGGGCGGCACTTGGCGCGGCGTTGCCGGGCCAGCATGATCCCGCGCGCGCCGCGACCGTGATCTTCACCGCGCATGGGCTGATCGGCCCACGCGCTGGCACGCCGGGAAATGCCTTCACGGCGCAACATGCCGGCGGCTTCGCCTGGCACCAGGCCTGCCCGGTCTCGGACCTCGTGGCGCAGCCGCCGCTGGGCTGCCCGGACCGGGAAGCCGCGATGTTCGTCGGCCTCATCGGCGCCAATGCCGCGATGGTGGCGTTGGCCGAGCCGTGCGGCGCTGGCCTTGCATCCTGGATTGATCTTTCTGCGGAGGATGTCTTCGCCTGGAACCTGGTCGATGCGTTGGCGGAATACCACGATGGCGTGCTCGCCCCAGGCCGCCAGCGCGCCGCGGGGCGGGAGATCACCATCGCCGGCGGCCTGATCTGGCTGCTGCCCTGCGCTGACGGCACCATCGTCGTCTCCCCGCGGGAGGATCATCAATGGGCCCGCTGGGTCGAGTTGATGGGCAGCCCCGCATGGGCACGCGATATGGCGCTCTGCGGCACCCGTGCGGCGCGCACGAAGAATGCAGCGGAACTCGGCCGGCTGATGCGGTCCTGGTCCGCTGGCGTCGCCTCCCGCCCGGTGTTCGAACAGGCGCAGGCGGCACGCGTGGCGTGCTTCCCGATCAGCACGGCGCCGGACCTGCTGGCGAACCGGCAACTCGCGCATCGCCGCTTCTTCCGTGACCTTGCGCTGCCCGATGGCGGCGTGCTGCCGATGCCCGGGCTGCCCTTCGCGATGCGGGATGCGGCCGGCGCCGAATTGCCGCGTGGCGGGGCCGTGGTGCCACCGCGCCCAGCGCCGGCCCTGCTGCGGCCGCGCCAACCCGTGGAATTGCGAGGCGCGCAGCCCGGCCGACCGCTCGCCGGTGTGCGGGTGGTGGACTTCTCCTGGGTCGTCGCCGGGCCGATGGCGACCAAGATGCTCGGCGCGCTGGGGGCGGAGATCATCAAGATCGAATCCTCCCAGCGTCCGGAATTCTCCATGCGCGGCGGCTGGTTCGCTGTGGTGAACAACAACAAGCGCAGCACCACCGTCGATATCACCAGCACGGAAGGCCAGGCGCTGATCCGCGGCCTCGTCGCGCAGAGCGATGTGGTGGTGGAGAATTTCTCCTCTCGCGTGCTGACCAAGAACGGCCTGTCATACGCCGATCTCGCGGCGGTGAAGCCGGACCTCATCTATGTCTCAGCCTCCGGTCTCGGCCGCCAGGGGCCGGAGCGCGACCTGCTCGCCTACGGGTCGCTGCTGCAATGCTACAGCGGGCGTGTCGGGCTGATCGGGCGTGCCAACCCATCGCTGGAGGCGATGGGCGTGATGCCGGCCTGGACCGATCCCGTGACCTCGCTGTGGGAGAGTTTTGCTATCCTCGCCGCGCTGCGGCATCGCGCGGCGACGGGGCAGGGCGCGCATCTCGATCTGTCCATGCTGGAAGCCACGGTGGCGCTGCTGCCGGATGCGCTGCTGCATGCCGGCCTCGGCCGCCCCGTGCCGCGCGCCGGCAGCGGGGAGGACCTCTCTGGCGCGCCGTCCGGCCTGTTCCGCTGCGCGGGGGAGGATGAGTGGGTGGCGCTGTCCGTCGATTCCACCAGCGCCTGGGCGGGGCTCTGCGTCGCGCTCGGCAGGCCCGAATGGGCGGCCCATCCCGATCTGGCGACACCCGCCGGCAGGCTCGCCGCGCAGGATGCGCTGCGCGATGCCATCGCCACTTGGTGCCGCGCGCGCACGGCCGCGGCGGTGGAGGACGCACTGCGCGCGGAAGGCGTGCCCGCCGCGCGGTCGCGGGGGATCTTCGACCTCGTGCGGGATGAACACCTGACGGCCCGCGGGCTCTACCGGCAGATGGCGAATGGGGCCTGGAGCATCGCGCTGCCCTGGATGGATGCCGCCGGCGACCGTGGTGCTCTGGTGCCGGTGCCGGTGCTCGGCGCCGATAATTACGATGTCTTTGGCCGGATGCTCGGCCTTGATCGCGGGCGCCTTTCGGCGCTCGTCGAGGCGGGGGTGATCCGGTGAGTGGGATGACAGGGAGGACCAGGCCTTGCTGAAGGTCGAGACACGCGAACCGCCGGTGCGGTTCTTCGAGGATTTCACGGCGGGGCAGGATCTGCCGAGCGTGACGCGCGGCCCGATGATGGTGGGCCACCAGGTCCGCTGGGCGGGTGCCTGCGACAACTATGAATCCGAATTCCACCATGACGAATACGTCGCCAAGGCGCAGGGCCTGCCGGGCATCCTGCTCTCCGGCCCGCTGATGGCGTCCTGGCTGCTGACGACGGTGAAGGAATGGATGGGGCGGGACGCCGTGCTGGTGCGCTTCGCCGACCAGAACCGCGGCAGCACCATGCCGCGCGACCTCGCGCATTTCCATGGCACGGTGAAGCGCACCTATGAGGAAGGCGGCAAGGCCTTCATCGAACTTGAATGCCGCATCACCAACCAGCGCGGCGAGGTGACGACGCCAGGCTCCGCGCTGGTCCAGATGCCGCGGCGCGGCGCGTGAGGGAGGACGCAGCGATGTCCACGACGGAACCCACGGATGCCGAGGCGCAGGCCTTCCTTGACGGGCTGATCGGCCCGCTGGGAGAGGATGTTGAGGTGCAGGTCGAGCTCGGCGCGGTGCGCCGCATGGCGCTCTGCATGGAGGATCTCGACCCCATCCATTTCGATGAGGCGGCGGCCAAGGCGCGCGGCTATCGCGGCGTCGTCGCGCCCTGGCCGCTGCTCTGGCTCTACTTCTTTACCTGCACGATCTACGAGCACGACTTCCCCTTCGGCAAGGCGACGGTGCACGGCGCCGACGAATACGAATTCCATGAGCCGATGATCGTCGGCGATGTCCTCACCGTCCGTACCGCGATGGTCGAGGCGAAGATCAAGCACGGCAAGACCGGCCGGCTTGGCCAGGTGGTTTCCGAACGCCGCTTCACCAACCAGAAGGGGGAGCTCTGCGCCGTGCTGCGCACCATCCTGTTCCGGCGATGAGTGAACTAGCGGGGAGCGAGACACCGCCGGATTACATCACGCCCGAGGTGAAGGCGCTGATCGGGGCGGAGGCGCCACCGCAATTCGCGCTGCATCCGGTGGAGCCGAGCGAGGTGCGCCGCTTCCATCAGGCGGTGATGCACCACGCGCCCCGCTACTGGGACGCGACGGCCGCCACCCGCTACGGCGGCACCGTCGCGCCGATGGGCTTTCCCGTCCACGCGCAGCGTCGCGCGGAGGATGAGCCCGACCCGCTCGATGACATGGACAAGCCGGATTATGACGGCGTCAGCCGCGCCATGCGCCCGGGCCTGCCGGAAGTGCTGGTGCCGCTGAACCGGCTGATGAATGGCGGCTACGAATACGAGTTGTTCCGCTACGCGAAGCCGGGTGAGCGAATCGTCGTGCGCAGCCGCTATGCCGACATCTACCAGCGCAACGGCAAGACCGGCCCGATCGTCTTCGTCGTGGTCGAGGACAGCTACGAGACCGATACCGGCGAACGCCTGGTGCGTTCGCTGCACACCACGATCCTTCGATGACAGGAACCGGGGCGATGAGCGCAGCGCAGGTGGACGCAGCAGCAGGGGGTGCGATCTTCGACGATGTCGCGATCGGGCAGGACATCCCCATGGTGGTGAAGGGCCCGATGACGACGGCGCATATCATGCGCTGGTCGGCGGCGATGGAGAACTGGCACCGCATCCACTACGATTGGAAATACGCGACCGAGCACGACAAGCTGCCGGATGTGATGGTGAATGGCAGTTGGAAGCAGCATGTCATGATCCAGCTCCTCTCGGACTGGGCGGGCGATACGGGCTGGGCCTGGAAGGTCGCCTTCCAGTTCCGCGGCATGAACGTGCCCGGCGATGTGCTGACCGCCTGGGGCCGCGTGACGGCGAAGGAGGAACGCGGCGCCTGGGGCGTGGTGGACCTCGAGATCGGCCTGCGGGACCAGAACGGGAAGGAGAGCACTCCAGGCACCGCGCGGGTGGTGCTGCCGCGCCGGGGCGGCCCGCCCGTGCCCTATCCCTTCGATCCCGCCGTGCTTGGGGCCTGATCCGATGGGAGATTTCCCGAAGACCGTCCATCTGATGGAAGTCGGCCCGCGTGACGGCCTGCAGATCGAGCCGACGATCCTGACCACGGACCAGAAGCTCGAACTGCTCGGCGCCATCGCGGCGGCGGGGGTGCGGGAGATCGAGGCCGGGTCCTTCGTCAACCCGAAGGCGGTGCCGCAGATGGCGGATACGGAGGCGGTGTTCACGCGCCTCAACCGCCATCCCGGCGTCACCTATCGCGCGCTGTGGCTCAACCCGCGTGGGCTGGATCGCGCTGTGGCGGTGGGTTCCGTCGATATCGATGGCCGCCTGCAACTGACGGCGAGCGAAGCCTTCGTGAAGCGCAACACGAACCGCAGCATCGATGAGACCTTCGCCGATGTGCCGGATTGGATTGCCCGCTACCGCGCCGCGGGGGTGGAGGCGGATTGCCTCGGCATGATGGCCGCCTTTGGCTGCAACTTCGAAGGTCATGTACCGGTGGACCGCGTGGTCGGGCTGATCGCGCGAGCGCAAGCGCTGCTGGTGGAGTCCGGCTCCTCCCTGAAGCAGGTGGCGCTGGCGGACACGATGGGCTGGGCGACGCCGGACCGCATCCGCCGCATGATCGGCGCGGTACGAGACCGCTGGCCGGGGCTCGCGATCAAGCTGCATCTGCATGATACGCGCGGCACCGCCATGGCGAATGCGTTGGCGGCGCTCGAGATGGGGGTGCGGGAATTCGATGGCTCCATCGGCGGCCTCGGCGGCTGCCCCTTCGCGGGCCATAAGGGCGCGGCCGGCAACATCTGCACCGAAGACCTCGCCTATATGTGCGAGGAGATGGGCATCGCCACCGGCATCGACCTGCCGGCATTGATCCACGCGGCGCAGATGGTGGAGGCGATGCTCGGCCATCCCGTGCCGGGCAAGGTGATGAAGGGCGGCCTGCTGCCGCGACGGCCGTGACCGCCCACAGCCCGCTTGCCCGCTTCACCATCCTGGACCTGACGCGGGTACGCGCCGGTCCCACCTGCGTGAAGCAACTCTCGGATTGGGGTGCTGCCGTCATCAAGGTGGAAGGCCCCGCCGAGGATGACATGACGGGCGACCGCGATGGGTCTGACTTCCAGAACCTGCATCGCAACAAGCGGTCCATCGTGCTGGACCTGAAGCAGGCCGAAGGCGTCGCGGCCCTGAAGCGCCTCGCGGCGCGCGCCGATGTGGTGGTGGAGAATTTCCGCCCCGATGTGAAGCACCGCCTCGGCATCGGCTACGAAGCCCTGCGCGCCGTCAATCCGCGCCTCGTCTATGCCTCCATCTCCGGCTTTGGGGAGGAGGGGCCGTACCGCCTGCGGCCGGGCTTCGACATGATCGCGCAGGCGA
Organism: Acetobacteraceae bacterium; assembly: GCA_947478535.1. The sequence goes on along the minus strand of CANJXD010000129.1, from coordinate 1,305 downwards.
TGGGCGGGATGATGTCCGTCACCGGCCTGCCGGGCCAGGGGCCGGTGCGCGCGGGCATTCCGCTGGCCGATCTCTCCTCCGGCCTCTACGCCGCCATCGGCATCCTGATCGCGCTGCTCGACCGGGAGGCGACCGGCGAAGGGCAATGGGTCAAGACATCGCTGTTGCAGGCGCAGGTCGCGATGCTGGACTTCCAGGCCACGGCCTGGCTGATCGACGGCAAGGTCTATCGCCAGTCCGGCAACGATCACCCCTACACCACGCCGATGGGCGTCTATCCCGCCACGGATGGGGACATCATGATCGGCGCCTCGGGCCAGGGGCAGTATCGCAAGCTCTGCGAGGCGATCGGCGCGCCGCATCTGCTCACCGATCCGCGCTTCGCCACCGCCGATGCGCGCCTGGCCAACCGCCCCGATTTCAACGCGGCGCTGGGCGCCGTGACGCGCATGCGCGGCGTCGCCGAATGGGTGGCGCTGCTGAACGAGGCGGGCATCGCCTGCGGCCCGATCAACGCCATCGACCAGGTCTTCGCCGATCCGCAGGTCCAGCAATCCGGCATCGTGCACACCGTGCAGCACCCCAGGCGCGGCCAGATCGGCCTGCTCGGCCCGGCGCTGACGCTGTCCGCCTGCGAGGCGCTGCTTGCCACCAGTGCGCCTGACAAGGGCGAGCATACCGATGCCGTGCTGCGCGAGGCCGGCTACGCGGAGGATGAGATCGCGGCGCTGCGCGCCCAAGGCGCGGTGGCGTGATGCCAATCAAGACGGAGGAAACAACCATGACGATGATCCGGCGGCGCGCTGCCCTGGCGCTCGGGCTTGCGGCACCCTTCCTCTCACGCGCTGGCATGGCGCAGGAGGCCTGGCCGATGCGGCCGCTGCGCTTTGTCATCCCCTTCTCCGCCGGTGGCGGCGGGGACAGTTCGGCCCGGCCGCTGGCCGCGAAAGTCTCGGAGATCCTCGGCCAGAACGTGATCGTGGAGAACCGCACCGGCGGCAATGCCGTGGTCGCTGCCTCCGCCGTGTTGCAGGCGCGGGATGGCTATACCTTCCTTGTCGATGCGCTGAACCAGATCACCAACCCGCTGCTGCTGCGCGACCTGCCCTTCGACTATGCCAATTCCTTCCTGCCGGTGACGCAGACCGCGCGCTTCCCGCAGGTACTGGCGGTGAAGGCGGATTTCCCGGCGCGCAGCATCGGTGAATTCATCGCCCATGTCCGCGCCAATCCCGGCCGCGTGTCCTGCGGCACGCCGCCGGCGGCGGGTGCGGGCCACCTCGCGCTGGCGCTGCTGGAACAGCG
>CANJXD010000128.1 GCA_947478535.1 Acetobacteraceae bacterium | reverse complement strand
CGCCCGCCCGCCATGCAGCAGCCGCGCCAGCACGTCTCGCCCGAAGAAATCCGTTCCCAGGAGATGCGCTGTGGACGGAGGCGCCAGCTTGTTGGCGATGTCGATGGCAATCGGCGAGGCACTGAGGAACGGCCCAACCAGCACCGCGAGCAGGATCAGCGCGAGCATCCCCGCCCCCACCGCCGCCAGCCGGTTGCGCGCCCAGAACCCCACCTCAGCGCATCCTTTTCCGCAACCGCGGGTCCAGCAGTGCCTGCAACAGGTCCACCGCCAGCGAAACCAGCATGAACATCAGCGCGAAGACCAGCGTCGCCCCCTGGATCACGGGGTAGTCCCGGTTGCGGATGGCATCGAACATGAAGCGGCCGACGCCCGGCCAGGCGAAGACCGTCTCCGTCAGGATCGCCCCGCCCAGCATCTCGGCGAATTTCAGCCCGACGATGGTGACGGCCGGCAGCAGCGAATTGCGCAGGGCATGGACGAAGAACACGGCGCGATCCGGCAGGCCCTTGGCGCGGGCCGTGCGGATATAATCCTCCCCCATCGTCTCCAGCATCGTGTTGCGGACGAAGCGGCCCAGCGTCGCGGCGAGGAAGGCGGCCAGCACCGTGGTCGGCAGCAGCAGATGCGTGAAGGCATCCCACGCCGCCTCCCCATCGCCCGCCAGCAGCCCATCCAGCACGGCGAAGCCGGTCACGGGATCATCGAGGAAATACGGGCTGGTGCGCCCGGAAATCGGCAGCCACCCAAGCCCGATGCCGAACACGAGCTGCAGCACCAGCGCCAGCAGGAAGGCCGGCGTCGAGACCCCGAGCAGCGAGACCACCCGCACGACATGGTCGAAGGCCGTATTGGCGCGGATGGCGGACACAACGCCGAGCGGGATGCCGACCACGATCGCCACCAGCAGCGCCAGCACCGAAAGCTCGATCGTCGCCGGCAGCCGCGCCAGCAATTCCCGCGCGACCGGCGCGCCCGTCTTCAGCGACCGCCCGAGATCCCCCTGCGCCAGCCCGCCGAGATAGGAGAGGAACTGCATGCCCATGGGCTCATCGAGGCGCAGTTGGTCCCGCAGCGCGCCGATCTGTTCGGCCGTCGCCCCGGGACCCAGCAGCGTCACTGCCGGGTCGCCGGGGATGAAGCGCGTGAGGTGGAAGATGATGACCAGCACCAGGAACAGTACCGGCAGCAACGCCCCCAGGCGCCGCAGCGCGTAACCGCCCATCAGCCGGCCATCCCGCCGCTACTCCTTGAACACGCCAAAATACTCGTTCAGGGGCGGCGCGCTGTTGACCACAAGGCCCCTCACATTCGCGCGCTTGAAGACGATCAGCTTGTTGCTGAACAGCCAGGCGCCAGGCACGCGGTCCAGGATGTCCCGCTGGATCTGAAAATACAGCTGCTTGCGCGCCTCGAAATCCACCGTCGTCTGGGCGCGCAGGATCGCCGCATCGAGCGCCGTATCGGCCGGCATGCGGAAGGTCATCGCGCTGTCCGCGAGGCCCGAGAGGTAGCCGATGGTGATGTGCGCATCGGGGTCGTTGTACCAGGGCTGGCGGCCATCCAGCGCCACCTCGAACCGCCCCGCCACATGCAGCGCGCGGAGGGCCGGGAATTCGGTCTGCGCGATCGTCGCCTCGACACCGACGGCCGCCAGGTTGGCCTGGATGAAGGTCGCCACCGCCCCCCAGAGGCTGCCCTGGAAGCTGTACAGCGTGATCTTCAACTGCCCCGGCGCGACGCCGGCTTCCGCCAGCAGCGCCCGCGCCCGCGCCACATCATACTTCGGCGCGAGATCGCGGATCTCCGGGTTGAAGGCCCAGCTATTCGTCGGCAGCGGCCCATAGACGCGGTCCGCCGTGCCACCCAGCACGCCATCGAGCAGCCCGTCATAGTCAATGGCGTGCGCGATGGCGCGCCGGACCCGCACATCGCGGAGCGGGCCTTGCAGGCCGGAATTGTTGAATTCCAGCTGGCGGATGATCTGGCTCGGCACCTCGATCACCTCGATTCCCGCGCGCCCCCGCAGCGCGCGGACATCCTGCGTCGGCAGCGCGGCCAGCTGGCCGTTCTGCTGCACGAGGTCGACGCCGCCATTCTCCAGCTCGAGCCGGCGCGTCGAGGCATCCGGGATGATGCGGTAGATGATGCGCTGCAAGCGCGGCGCGCCGCGGAAGTAGTCGGGGTTCGCATCCAGCACCACGTCGGTATCCGGCCTGTAGCTCCGGAACTTGAAGGGGCCGGTGCCCACGGGGTTGACGTTGAAGGTATCGCCGAGCCGCCGTGCCGCGGTCGGGCTGACGATGGCCGCCTGCGGCTGCGCGAGCAGCGACAGGAAGACGGGCATCGTCTCCTTCAAGGTGATCTTCACCTCGAGCGCGCCCGTCGCCTCGATGCTCTCGATCAGGCCGAAGGTGGCGCGCATATAGGGGTTGATGTCGCGCGTGCGTTCCAGGCTGAACTTCACCGCAGCCGCGTCGCAGGCCGTGTCGTCATGGAACTTCACCCCCGGTCGCAGCGCGAAGGTGAAGACCTTGCCATCCGCCGAGACGCTCCAGGACTGCGCGAGCCGCCCTTCGAGTTGCGCGAAGGCCGGCGGCGTCCAGGCCACCAGCGTATCGAAGACGTTGAGGATGATCTCGCTGCCGATCGGCTCCGCGCGGTTGGCGCCGGGTTCCAGCCCCGCCGGATCCGCATTCACGGCAATCACCAGGATGCGGTTGCGCTGTGCCGCGGACTGCGCCCGCGCCGCGCCAGGAACCATCGCCGCCAGGCCGAACAGGGAGGCGAGTTGCCGCTTGCCGAACTTCATCGATCCATCTCCATCGGCCGCCATCGCGGGCCTTCATCCGCGACGAACGCTAACTCACGGATTTGTCCGGTCAAGTGATTGCTGCACCGCGCAGTCCGCCGCCTGATTGACGCGCTGGTGGAATATTGGGCAGTGTCGCCCCCGCGCCGGTTGTGGCGCCAGCAAGCAGGAGGTGGGGCCACAGTGTCTGGCCGCGCGCGATTGCCGATCGGCGGGGCGCTGTCCCTGGTCGCGCTATGGCCGGCCATGCTCCTCGCGCAATCCGTCCCGCCGCAGCCCGGCATCATCGACCGCGTCGCCCCTGCCGCACCGCCGAGCCTCGGCCCGGCCCTGCTGCCCCCGGCGCCCACCGCCACCACAGGCCCCGGCGCGACGCAGCGTGTGCGGCTCGGCACGGTGGAAATCTCCGGCGCCACGGCGCTGCCCGTTGGCCGCCTGCACCCGCTGGTGGAGGGCCTTGCCAACCGCCTGGCCTCGCTGGCGGAGATCGAGACCGCGCGGGTCGCCCTGCTCGGCGCCTACCGCGCCGCCGGCTTCCCCTATGTCGCGGTCTCCGCAGCCCTGGAACGGGAGGCGGAGGACCGCGCCGCGCTGCGCTTCGCGGTGACGGAAGGCACGATCGCCGCCATCACCGTGGAAGGCGCTTCCCTCGGCCCGGCCGAGGCGCAGCTTCGGCGTTTCCTCACCCCCCTGCTGGACCAGCGCCCCCTGCCCCATGCCGCCCTGGAACGCGCCCTGCTGCTGGCCGGTGATGTCGCGGGGATGGAGGTGCAGGGCTTGCTGCGCCCCATGGATGCCCCCGGCGCCATGGCGCTGCTGGTCCGCGCCACGCGCCGGCCGGTCACGGGCTTCGCCAGCCTCGACAATCGCGGAAACTCCACGACCGGCGCCTGGCAGGGGCTGCTGGTGACGCAGTTCAACGCCTTCACCAGCCTCGGCGAACGGACGGAGATCGCGGCGCTGCGGACGGATGGCAACGGCCAGAACTTCGTGCAGGTGACGGAGGAAGTCTTCCTCGGCGGCTCCGGCCTGCGGCTGCGCGCCTTCGCCGGCGGCGGTCGCGCCGTGCCGGGGCTCGCCTTGTCCCCGCTCGGCTATCTCGGGGATACGCGGGTGGCAGGGCTGGCGGTGAGCCAGCCGCTCATCCGCTCCCGCCCCCGCAACCTGGTGCTGACGGCGCAGCTCGATGCCTTCGAGAGCACGGTGGAGTTGCGCCGCTTCCGCGCCAGCCGCGACGCAGTCCGCGCCGCGAGGCTCGCCCTGGAATGGGAGGAGCGGGACGCGCTGCTGCCCTTCGCCCCCGCCGCCGCCATCAGCACGCTGGCGCTGCGCGGGCATCGGGGGCTGGAGACGCTGGGCGCGAGCGACGGCACCAACGGCACCACCGCCCGCCTCGGTAGCGATTTCGGCTTCTTCCGCGCCACACTCGACGCCACCCGCACCCAACCCCTGCTGACGCCGGCCGAGGGGTGGCTGCTGTCCCTGCACGCCGCCGGCAGCGCGCAATGGAGCGACGACCTGCTGCCGCCGGCCGAGAAATTCTACCTCGGCGGCAACCGCCTCGGCCGCGGCTTTTACGCGGGGCAGATTGCTGGCGACCGAGCCGCCCAGGGCGGCGCGGAATTGCAGCTTTCCACCGAATTCACTCTGCAGCCCGGGCGGGACGCCTTCCGCCTCGGCACCCAATTCTACCTGTTCCGCGACGAAGGCCGCGCGACGGACAACGACCCCGGCAGCGAGGCACGCCGCATCGCCTCCTGGGGCGGCGGGGTGCGGCTGCAATGGGATGAGCGCTGGCAGATCGACCTCGAGGCCGCGCACCGCATCACCCGCACGCCGGAAGGCCAGGGCGTGCGGGCGCTGGACTCCGACGCGATCTTCGCGCGGCTGCTGCTGCGCTATTAAACGACAATCACATCCCGCGACGCGCGGGACAGCAGCTCCGCCCCCGTCGCGGTGACGATGACATTGTCGATCAGCCGCGCGCCCAGCCTTTCCTCATGCAGGAAGACCGGCGGCTCGATGGTCAGCACCATGCCTTCCTCGATCACCGCCGTGGTGCCGCCGAACATGTTCAGCGGCTCCCCCCAGGAGGGTGGAAACCCCGGCGCCAGCCCGTAGCCGGAGGTATGCAGCCGCCCCGCATCGAAGCCCGCCCTGGCGATGACGCGCTTCGCGGCGAGATGCGGCTCGATCGCAGGCACACCGGGGCGGATCGCCGCCATCATCGCGTCGCCGGCCTCCCGCACCACATCATGCAGATGCCGGAAGCGGGCCGAGGCCGAACCCAGCGCGAAATCCCGCCCGAGCGTCGCGGTGTAGCGCCGAAAGGCCGCGCCCAGTTCGATATTCCCGCCATCGCCCGCCTGCATCACCCGCTGCGTTGGCGCGCCATGGGGGTAGCAGAGCCGTTCGCCGGTCACGAGGTTCATCGTGCTTGCCGGCAGGCCGCAGCCGCTGGCGAGCAGGGCGCGATACGCCTCCCCCGCCATCGCGAGTTCCGTGCAGCCGGGCCGGGCCACCGCGAGGCAGGACGCCAGCGCCGCATCCGCCCGCGCCGCCGCTTCCCGCACCAGCGCGAGCTCGGCCGGGGATTTGCGGGCCTTGATGTCATGGATAAGGTTCGCGGGTTCCGCCACCAGCGCCGCGCCGAGCAGATCCTTCAGCCGCGTGTAATGCTGCGGGTGAAGGTAGTAGCCGCAGGTCTCGATCCCGACGCGCGCCGCCAGCAGCCCGCGATCCCGCGCGAGGCTGGCGAAGGCGTCGATCGGGTCCGCCGGTTCGTTGCCGCCCCAGGGCAGCGCCTCATCCACCCAGGCATCATCGCGCCATTCCCCGATATCCGACCCGCGGGAGAGCAGCACCAGCGGCCGGTCCTCCGCCGCCAGCAGCAGGCACTGGAAGGACTGGTAGGACTTCGCCTCCCCGCCCGTGAGCCACAGGATGGAGACGGGATGCAGCACCACCAGCCAATCCAGCCCCGCCGCGCCGACGGCGGCACGCGCCCGGGCAAGGCGGTCGGTGAATTCGTCGCGGGTGAAATCGAGCTTGGACATGCGGCGTTCCCTGGCAGGCTGGTGAAAACCTGTCAGGCGCGCGGCGTCGCCGCAAGCGGGCGGGCGGGCCAGCCGCCACTCCGCGCGGCCTCCCGCACCACGCGGCGCAGCAGGGCGGCGACGGGTTCGACAAGGTCCGGCTGCGCGGGCTGGGCGGCGGAGACGAGCGTCAGCTTCCAATGCACGCGCGGGCGGAAGGGCACGCCGGCCAATTCGCCGCGCGCCGCTTCCTGCGCGAAGCCGCCCCGCGTCAGCAGCGTGTAGCCGGTGCCGGAGCGCAGCAGGGCGCGGATCACCGAATGGTCGTCCACCTCCAGCCGCGGCGCCGGCGCACCGCCGGATTCCGCCAGCCATTCATCCAGCAGCCGGCGGGACGCATTCGGCCGCCCCGGCAGGATCAGCGGCAGGTCCACCAGGTCCGCCGGCCGCGCATGGCCGCGCGCCAGGCCCGGCGCGCCCGGCGTCGCCACCAGGCACACCTCCTCCTCCGCCAGCGGCAGCAGTCGAAAGCCCTTCTGCGGCAGCGGGTCATGCACCAGAGCGAGATCGACGCGGCCGCGCACCAGCCAATCATGGATCGTGCCGGAAAACCCGCCGAGGACGCGCAACTGCACCCCCGGCAGCGCCGTCGCCATCGCCTCCGCCAGCGGCGGCACGAGCCAGCGCCCCGCCGCCGGCGGCACGGCGAGTGCCACGGCACCGCTCGGCCCCGCCACCGCCCCGCGCAATTCCGCCCGCGCCGCGTCGAGTTGCCGGAAGGCGGCCTGGGAGCGTTCGAGCAGGACGCGCCCGGCTTCCGTCAGCGCGACGCCATGGCCGTGCCGACGGAACAGCTTCCGGCCGACATCCTCCTCCAGCTTGTGGATCTGCCGGCTGACCGCGGGCTGGGAGATTCGCAGCGCATCGGCGCCCCGGCTGTAGGACCCGTATTCCGCCACCACCTGGAAATACCGCAGGCTTCGCGTATCCATCGCCGCCGCCCGATCCAACACTTTGGTTATGCACGCTATGCCGCTTATGCCTTTGACGCAAAGCGGCTTCGGCCATAGCGTTCCCGCCCAAGCAAGGTCCGGGGGATGGAATACCGCGCATGAAGTTCGGCCTGATGACGCAGATCCAGATGCCGCGTCCCTGGACGGAAACCACGGAACGCCAGGGGTTCTGGAACTGCCTGACCCAGGCGGAGCTGGCGGATTCCGTGGGCTTCCAGCATTTCTGGATCACCGAGCAGCACTTCTTCATCGAGATCGGGCACTGCTCCCAGCCCGAGATGGTGCTGGCCGCGATCGCCCAGCGCACCAAGACCATGCGCCTCGGCTTCGGCGTCGTGCTGATGCCCGTGCACAATCCCTTCTACATCGCCGAACGCGTGGCGACGCTGGATGTGCTGTCCAACGGGCGCTGCGATTTCGGCGCTGGCCGCGGCACCTCGCCCTATGTCGTCACCGGCCTCGGGCATGACCCCGCGGTCGGCCGCGAAGTGGGCAAGGAGTCGATGGAAGCCGTCCTCCGCATGCTGGAGAATGACCTGTTCCCCGGCTTCAAGGGCGAGCATTTCGACCTGCCGCCGCGCCATGTCGTGCCGCGCCCCGTGCAGCGCCCGCACCCGCCGATCTGGGTCGCCGCATCTTCGCTCGAAAGCTACCGCCATGCCGGGTTGCAGGGCTTCGGCGTTATCGGCGTGACGCGCAACACGCCGGAGGAAACCGCCCCCTTCATCGCCGCCTACAAGGACGCGATCGCGACGGCGGATGCGTCGAGCCTCGTCGCCCGCGTGCCGAACCCGCAGACCGGCGTCTTCGCCATCAGCTGCGTCCATGACGATGACCGCACGGGCCGCGACCTCGCCTGCGCCGCCGCCCGCTGGTACTACGGCGACAACGACGCGGAGCTGAACCGCGTGCGCTTCGCGACCGATGGTGGCGTCGGCAAGATCAGCGACAAGATCGGCAAGCGCAGCAATGACGAGCTGATCGAGGACGCCATGGCGATCGGCGGCAACCCCGATACCGTCTGCCGCCAGGTGGAGAAATGGGCCAAGGTCGGCGTGGACCAGATGATCTTCTTCCTCCAGGCCGGCAATACGACGCATGATCAGGTCATGCGCTCCATCGAGCTGATCGGCGAGAAGGTGATCCCCCGCTTCAGCTGAACATACAGCCTCTCGACAAAGCCCGGGCCCCGGGCCGAACATCGGGCCAAGCGACGCATTGAGGCAGAGGAGAACGGACATGGTGGCAACGGGCAAACGCGGCCTGCTCAAGGCCGGCTTGGCGACGGCGGGTCTGCTCGGCCTGCCGGGCATCCCCCGCGCGCAGGCAATGCCGAAGGTCCGCATCTGGGGCGCCTCCGCCACCATCGAGGCCTATCACGGCTTTCTCTTCCTCGGCATGCCGCTCGGCTTCTACCGGGAGCAAGGGATCGATGCCGAATTCGGCACCGCCGCCGGCTCCGCCGCCACGCTGCAGCTCGTCGCGACCAACCAGGCGCAGATCGGCTATGTCGGGATGGAGACGCTGATCCTGGCCAAGCAGCGCAACCCGACACTGCCGATCACCGCCGTCTACCTCCAGGATCGCGGCAACATCTATGAAATCGTCGTGCCGGAAGACAGCGCCATCCGCTCCGTGGCCGATCTCCGGGACAAGAACCTCGGCGTGGCGAACCTCGCCTCCGGCGCCATCCCCTCCATCCGCGCCATGCTGGCCGATGCGGGGCTGAACCCGGATACCAGCATCGGCATGATCCCGGTCGGCAATGGCGCCGCGGCCGCCACGGCGCTGCGGGCGAACCGCGTGCAGGCTCTGTCGCTGTTCCGCGCCCAGCATGCGGTGATCGAGACGCTGGGCATGAAGCTCCGCTACTTCCAGCGCGAACAGCCTTCCGCCGTGCTGATCGCGAATTCGAACTTCCTGCGGCAGAACCCGGATGCTGCCGTGGCCGCTCTGCGGGGCGTCGTCGCCGGGTCCATCTTCGCCGAGATCGCGCCCCAGGCGACGGTGCGGGAACACTGGAAGCTGTTCGGTCGCCCCACCGGGATTTCGGAGGAGGAAGCGATGTCCCGCGCCACCCATGTGCTGACGCGCTCCGCCGAATTGTGGAAGCGCTGGGACGATGCGGCGACGCCCTGGGGTGCCATGACGCAGGCGCAGTGGGACGCGATGCAGCAATTCATGGTGACGCAGAAGCTGATGGAACGGGCCATCGACAGCGCCACCCTGTTCAACACGGATCTGCTGGGGCGGGTGAATGCGATGGATACCGCCCCCATCATCCAGCGGGCACGCGCGGCCTGAGGGAATGGCGGAGACAGGGGATGGGGCCGCGCTCGAAATCCGCGGCCTCGGCATGGTCTATCGCCGCGGGGATGCGGCGGTGGAGGCGTTGCAGGGCCTCGACCTCACGGTCGCTGACCGCGAATTCGTGGCCATCGTCGGCCCCTCGGGCTGCGGCAAATCGACGCTGCTGAAGCTGGTCACGGGGCTGCGCCCGCCGACCACCGGCTCCATCACGCTCTATGGCCGCCCGGTCGCCGGGCCGCGCCCGGATGTCGGCATCGTCTTCCAGTCGCCCGTGCTGTTCCCCTGGCGCACGGTGCTGGACAATGTGCTGCTGCCCGCAGACGTCCTGCGCCTGCCGCGCGCGCAATACACCGATCGCGCGCGGGAATTGCTGGACCTCGTCGGCCTCGCGGGCTTCGAGAAGATGTATCCGCAGGAGCTCTCGGGCGGCATGCAGCAGCGCGCCGCCATCGCCCGCGCCCTGGTGCATGACGCGCCGCTGCTGCTGATGGATGAGCCGTTCGGCGCGCTGGATGCGATGACGCGGGAACAGATGAACCTGGAGCTGCAACGCATCTGGGCCGCCAGCCGCAAGACCGTGGTGTTCATCACCCATTCCATCGCCGAGGCGGTCTTCCTCGCGGATCGCATCGTCGTCATGTCCGCCCGGCCCGGACGCATCCTGGAGATCATCGACAACAAGATGCCCCGCCTGCGCACGATGGAGGACACGCTGAGCCCCGCCTTCGGCGCCATGGTTCACCATGTCCGCGGCCTGCTCGGCGGCACCGGCACGGGGGCGGCGCTATGATCGCCCGGCTGAAACACGCGGCCCTGCCGCTCGGTGTCTTCGCCGTGATCCTCCTCGTCTGGGAGGCGATCATTCGCGGCCTGGAGGTGCCTTCCTACCTCGTCCCCGCGCCGAGCGCCGTGGCCGGCGCCTTCTATCGCGGCTTCACCGAGGCGAAGTATCTCGACCACGCGCTGATCACCGGCTTCCAGGCCGTATCCGGCTTCATCGCCGGCAGCCTGCTCGGGCTCGCCATCGGCACGCTCGTCGTGGTGTTCCCGATGGCGGAACGCATCGTCTATCCCTATGTCGTGGCCTTGCAGACCGTGCCGAAGGTGGCCGTGGCGCCGCTCATCATCGTGTGGTTCGGCTTCGGGATCGAAAGCAAGATCGTCATCGTGGCGCTGGTCTCGCTGTTCCCGGTGCTGGTCAATGTCATCGCCGGGTTGAAGGCGGTGGACCAGGACCGGCTGGACCTGATGAGCGCGCTGGGCGCCACGCGCTGGCAGATCATGCGCTACCTCCGCCTGCCGAACGCCCTGCCCTTCGTCTTCGCGGGGCTGAACACGGCCATCGTCTTCAGCGTCATCGGCGCGATCGTGGGGGAGTTCGTCGGCGCCAACAAAGGCATCGGCTTCCTGATCCTGCAGGCGAATTTCTCGCTCGACATCGCCGCCGCCTTCGCGCTGTTCGTCGTGCTGTCCATCATGGGCGTCACACTCCACGGGACGTTGCAATGGGTGCAACGCAAGGTCGTGTTCTGGTCCCGGGCGGAGGAACATTTCCGCAGCTGAGGTGCGGATGCCGGTTGATCCCCGGCCCGCAACGTGGCGCAATTCCCCCCAATCGCGCAGCAAGCGCGAGGAGGAGGAAAAGGCGGCCATGCACGGCTTCGGCTTTTCGCGACGCGGCATCCTCGGCGGGGCGGGCTTCGCGCTGACGCTGCTTGGCCAGCCCGCCGGCGCCTTTCCGCTCCGGCCGATCCGCATCCTGATCCCCCAGGCCGCCGGCGGTGTCACGGATATCGCGGCGCGGCTCGCCGCCTCCCACATCCAGGCACTCGGCCAGCCCTGCGTCGCGGAGGCGCGCGCCGGGGCGGCGGGCAGCATCGCGGCACTCGCCGTCGCCCGGGCGGCGCCGGATGGCCACACGCTGCTCATGGGCACCACCTCGACCCATGGCACCAACCCCTTCACCCAGGCCGGCCTGCCCTACGACCCCGTCGCGGATTTCGAGCCCGTGGTGAATGTCGGCATGGTGCCATCGCTGATCACCGTGCGCGCCGAACACCCCGCGCGCAGCCTGGCGGAACTGCTCGACATGGCCCGCGCCCGCGCGCCCGGCCAGGCCATGACCTATGGCAGCGCCGGCACCGGCGGCAGCATCCACCTCTCGGTCGAGATCCTGCGCGCCCGGGCCGGCATCGCGCTGACCCATGTGCCCTATCGCGGCAGCGGCCAGCAATTGACCGACCTGGTGGCCGGGCATCTCGATTTCACGATGACGGCGGCGAGTTCCGCCATGCCGCTGGTCCAGGCCGGCCGCGTGCGGGCGCTGGCAGTGACCAGCCTGCAGCCCACGGCCCTGGCCCCCGGCGTGCCGACTGTCGCCTCCCTCGGCATGCCCGGCTACGACACCGCGAGTTGGAACGGCCTCTTCGCGCCGAAGGGTACGCCGGAGGCGGTGATGGAGGCCATCAACCAGGCCTTCAACGCCGGCATCGCCACGCCAGCGGGGCGGGACGGCTTCTTCCGCGTCGGCGTCGATGCCACCGGCGGCACGCGGGACGATCTGCGCCGCCATGTCGCGGCGGAACTCGTGAAATGGTCACAGGCCGCGCGCGATGCGGGCGTGGTGCCGGAGAAGCTCGATGCGCCGTAGAACGCCGCCCACCCGCCGCGCCCTGCTCGCCGCCTTCGCCGGTGGCGCCACCATGGCGGTCATCGACCGCGCCTTCGGCTTCCCCCTGCGGCCCATCCGCATCCTGGTGCCGCAGGCCGCGGGTGGGGTGAACGACGTGGCGGCACGGCTCGCAGCCGGGCACATCGCGGCGCTCGGCCAGCCCTGCGTGGTGGAGAATCGCACCGGCGCGGGCGGCACCATCGCCGCCTCGGCGGTGGCGCGCGCGGTGGCGGATGGCCAT
>CANJXD010000127.1 GCA_947478535.1 Acetobacteraceae bacterium | reverse complement strand
CTTCACATGCAGCTTCACCTCCGGCAGCTTGCCGAGCGCCGTCAGCATCGCGAGGTTCATCAGACTGCGCGTGCGCCGGTCCAGCGTCTCATCGCCCCAGGCATTGCCCCAGGCCCAGGCCGTGGCCATGCGCTGCAGCGGCATCATGAAGTCGTCGGCCTTGGCCATGGAGGCATCGACATACTCGGCGCCCAGCACGGCGCGGCGGATCGGCATGCCCTTCTCGAACAGCGCATCGTCTTCGGCCATCGGGATCGTTCCTTCCTTGGGGTGACCGCCCGATAGCCGGCGCCACCGCGTCCCGGCAACCCGCCCACGTTGACCACGGGTACCGGCCCTCCGATGCGCCCGCGCAAAGGGCGGGACGGGTGTGATGGAAGTGGTGGCGGCGGCGCAGGGGGTAACGATCAGCGGGCTATCGGCACGTGGCGTCCCAAGCAACCGCGCCTGTCGCACGGGAATCCGGCACGACGCCGGCCCATCTCACCGGCCGAACTCGCGCTGCTCCAGGGCACAGCCCTCCGGCACTTCACCGCGCATCCGGCTTACCAAGCACTCGTCTTCGCGGTGGCACCGCGCCATGTCCGCCAGCAGGCGGCGCTCCCTCTCGGACGCCTCGACCACCCGGTTCTCCGCGGGCCTGGGGTGACAGACGATGGGCAATACCGGCTGGAACTGCCCTGTCAGGCTCTGCAGGGCGGACCTGGCCGCATTGCCCTCGGGCCCACCGCAGGCTTGCCGCCGCTCGGTCAGGCGATACCACAGCATCGCGCCGTCATGATCGCCCAGGATTTCGAGCACCCACCCACGGTCCAGCGCCTCCGCGGCCGATCCGGCATCCGCCATCCCGAAGGCGCGGCGATAGCGTTGTGCCGCGGCATATCGGTTGCAGGACGCGGCGAGGGCCGCCGCCTCCGTCAACTCGCGCGATACCATGTCGGACAGGCTTTCCGCCGAGGCCGCGGACACCATCAACGCAGATGCGAGGCCGATCGCGCGCGCCCATGCCGGCCCTCGCATCAGCCGCCCACACCCCCACGATCACGCGTCATGCCCACCTCCCGGCGGCCCTTCCACGCACGGGCGCCATTTTGTCCGCGCTGCCCTGCCCGAGATTAAGCGGAGACCACTTGCTTGGTCCCGGAAAATCGTGGCGCGCCGGGACCGAACCTCTGGCCCGCTAAGCCTTCGCCTGCCCGAACAGGGCGGGCGCGACCACCTCCGCGGTGCTGCCGATATGCCGCCGCATGGCCGCCAGGGCGATGACGGGGTCGCGGGACAGGGTGGCCTCGGCCAGGTCCTCATGCACCTCGATGGCGCGGGACCAGTCGGTCAGCGCCGCCTTCAGCACGCGGCGGTAGCGCGTGGTCTGGACATACAACTCGTCGCAGAAGTCACGCAGCGCCAGCAGCGGGCAGGCGGCGATCAGCGCGCGGTGGAAGTCGTGGTGCTTCACCTCGTAGCTGTCCTGCCAGGTGGCGGAAAGCGGCTCGCGTCGCTGCACTTCCCGCTTCAGCAGCGTCAGGCTGGTGACGATCTGGTCCTCCCACGCCGTGTCGCCGTGCTCGATCGCCAGGCGCAGCGCATCGCATTCCACCACCTGCCGCGTGCTCGTCACGTCCAGAAGATGCTCCCGCGACACCGGCAGGACGGAAAATCCGCGCTGGCTTTCCACCAGCACGAAACCCTCCGCCACCAGGCGCGACAGCGCCTCCCGCAGCGGGGTGGTGCCGATGCCGTAGCGTTCGACCAATTCGCGCAGGCGCAACCGCATCGAGGGCGGAAGGTCGCCGGCGATGATGTCCTGCCGCAAGCGGCGCGCGGCCGCCTCGGTGGCGCTCAACCCGCCGATATCGCCATCAGCCATATCGAATACTCCAAATCATATATAAAAACTTGCATCGCCGATGATTCACCGCATCATACGCATAACACGGAGGAAGCGATCAGTTCCATGGCTTTGCCCGCTCTTGATGCGACTCATGATCCCGCGCTGCGCAGCTGGGTGGCCTCGGCCAACCAGGACGGCACCGATTTTCCCATCCAGAACCTGCCTTTCGGCGTGTTCCGCCGGACGGGGGAAGCAGCGCGCGGGTGCGTCGCGATCGGTGACGAGGTGCTGGACCTGAAGGCGGCGCTCGCCGCCGGGCTGTTCACAGGGGACGCGGAAACCGCCGCCCGCGCCGCGGTGGGGGAGACGCTGAACCCCCTGCTCGAACTCGGCCGCCCCGCGTCGCGCGCCCTGCGCGCCCGGCTTTCCGCGATCCTCGCCCTGGGCAGCCCGGACGGGGTGAAGGCCGCCGCCTGCCTGGTGCCGATGGCGGAGGCGCAGCTGCTGATGCCGGCCAAGGTCGGCAATTTCACGGATTTCATGGCCTCCCGCCATCACACCGGGCGGCTGGGCCGGCGGCGCGATCCGCAGAACCCCCTGCCGCCGAGCTTCCTGCACCTGCCCATCGCCTACCACTCCCGCGCCACCACCGTGCGCGTCAGCGGCGAGCCCATCGCCCGCCCCCATGGCCAGAGCGCCGGGCCGGATGGCGCGCCGTGCTTCGGGCCCATCCTCTCGCTGGATTTCGAGCTCGAATTCGGCGCCGTGATCGGCCCGGCGAACCGGATCGGGGAGCCGATTCCCATCGCCCGCGCCGGCGAGGCGGTGTTCGGCTACTGCCTGGTGAATGACTGGTCGGCGCGCGACGTGCAGCGCTTCGAGATGATGCCCCTCGGCCCCTTCCTCTCGAAGAGCCTCTCCACCACCATCTCCCCCTGGATCGTCACGGCGGAGGCGCTGGCCCCCTTCGCCATCCCCGCCCCGGCGCGGGAGGCGACGGACCCGACCCCCCTGCCCTATCTGATGGCGGCGGATGACCAGGCGGCAGGGGGGCTCGATATCTCGCTCGATGTCTGGCTGACCACGGCCCGGATGCGGGCGGAAGGTGCGGCGCCGCTGCGGATCTGCGCCAGCAGCATGCGCCATGTGCATTGGACCACGGCGCAGATGGTGGCGCATCACACCAGCAATGGCTGCGACCTGCGGCCGGGGGATCTGCTGGGCAGCGGCACCGTCTCCGGCCCCCTGCCGGAAGCCCGCGCCTGCCTCGCGGAAGTGGTGATGGAGGATGGCGGCTTCACCCTGCCGAATGGGGAACGGCGCATATTCCTGGAGGATGGCGACGAGGTGGGCTTCACAGGCCGCGCCGCGCGCGAGGGCTATGTCTCCATCGGCTTCGGCCCCTGCACGGCTCGCATCGACCCCGCGAAGCCCTGGCCGGCTGCCTGAGCCGTACCGCGTCGCGCCCTGGGAGGAACCAAGACATGACCCGTCGGATCATCGACATCTCATCGGCCCTGATGGCCGGCATCGCCAGCGACCCACCGCAGATGCTGCCGCAGATCGAATATGTCGACCACAAGATGAGCGGCCCGCGCATGGCCGAGTACATGAACGTGCCACTTTCCGCTTTGCCCGAGGGCGAATACGCGGCGGTGGAACGGGTGCAGATCAGCACCCATAACGGCACGCATCTCGATGCGCCCTACCACTTCTTTTCCCGGATGAATGAACGGCTTATCCCGGGTGGGGAGCCGTCCATGCGGATCGACGAGGTGCCGCTGGACTGGTGCTTCCAGCCCGGCGTGAAGCTGGATTTCCGGCATTTCGAGGATGGCTACGTCGCGACGCCGGCCGATGTGGAGGCGGAGTTGAAGCGCATCGGCCACCGACTGAAGCCGCTTGAGATCGTCGTGGTGAATACCCGCGCTGGCAGCCGCTATGGGCAGGACGACTATATCGACAGCGGCTGCGGCATTGGCAAGGCGGCGACACTTTGGATGCTGGAACAGGGCGTGCGGGTGACCGGCACCGATGGCTGGTCCTGGGACGCGCCGTTCAGCCACACGAAGCGCCGCGTGCAGGAAACCGGCGATGCCTCCCTGATCTGGGAAGGCCATCGCGCGGGGCGGGAGATCGGCTACTGCCACATGGAAAAGCTGAACG
The DNA here is from genome assembly GCA_947478535.1 of Acetobacteraceae bacterium. The sequence goes on along the minus strand of CANJXD010000127.1, from coordinate 8,115 downwards.
GGCTGGAAAAGCTGCCGGATAGCGGCTTCATGATCGCCTGCTTTCCCGTGAAGGTGCATCGCGGTTCCGCCGGCTGGACCCGCGCCGTCGCGATCCTGGAGGAATAGCACCATGCGCCGCCTGTTGCCGTTGCTGGCGCTGCTGCCGGCCCTCGCCACCCCGCCCGCCCGCGCGGAATTTCCGGAACGCCCGATCACCGTCATCATGCCGTATTCGCCGGGTTCGGCGGATGCGCTGCTGCGCGCGATGAGCGAGGTGTTCCAGCGCAGGCTTGGCCAACCCCTTGTGCTGACGACGCGGGATGGCGCCTCCGGCGTCGTCGGCATGCGCATCGTCGGCGGAGCGGCGGCCGATGGCTATACACTGGGCCATACGCCGGTCACCGCCATCGCGGTGCAGCCGCATCTGCTGCGCAATGCGGGCATCGGGCCGCAGAGTTTCGAAGGCGTCTGCGGCACCAATGAGAATGTCATCACCGTCGCGGTGCGCGCCGACAGCCCGATCCGGGATCTGCCGGGGCTGGTTGCGGAAGCGCGCCGCCGGCCGCTTTCCTTCGGCAGCCCGGGACCGAATTCGCTGCCCCAGCTCGCCCTAGTGCGGGTCATGCGGGCGACGGGGATCGAACTCAACCACGTCCCCTATCGCGGGGAGCCGCCGCATATCAACGATACGCTGGCCGGGCGGCTGGATTTCTCCGCCGCCATCGTGGGGTCCGCGGCGGAACTGGTGAAGGCGGGGCGGATGCGCCTGGTCACGGTCTTCTCCGCCAACCGTCATCCGGAATTCCCGGATGTGCCGACCGCGGTGGAACAGGGCATCGATGCACAGCTGTTTTCCCAGGTTGGCATCTACGCGCCACGCGGCACGCCAGGCCCGGTGCTGGACCGGCTGGAAGCGGCCTGCGAGGAAGCGCTGCAACAGCCCAATGTGCTGGCCGTGCTGAACAACAGCCGCACGCCGCTGCGCTTCATGCCGCGTGCGGAACTGACGCGCTGGGTGCAGCAGGAATACGTCAGCTACGGCGCGCTGCTGCGCGAACTCGGCGTGCAACCGGAATAGCGGGCAGGAGCCGCCGCATGGCTACCATCATCGCCCGCCGTCCCCTGCTGCTTCGTGCGCTCGCCGCGCCGATGCGGCGCGCCCGGCTCAGGCCGCCTTCTCGGACCGCCCGATCACGGAGGTGATCGCGGAGCGGCTCGATTTCGCCGCCATCGTCGTCTCCTCCGGCACGCCGCAGATCGAGGGGCGCGAGATCCGCCTGATCGGCGCCTTCTCCGACCGAAGGCACTCGGACTACCCGGATGTGCCGACGGTGGCCGAACAGGGGCGTGAAGGGGTGGCCCCCGCGGCGTTAGGCTGACAGGTGTCAGCCAATCATCGTTGAACCGGGCAGCCCGGTGCGGTATCTTCGGCGAAGCAGGTCAGTCGTTGTCCGAACCGGTGCCGGTTTTGTAGGGGCTTCGATGGGCGATGGGCGGCGCCGCCCTACACCCCTGCTATCCCCCCACCTTCCGCCGATACAGCAGGATGCCGACCCGCTTGCAGTCCAGCGTATCCAGCATCGTCGTCACGGACGGCCGGTCCGCCCGCAGTTCATAGGCGGTGATGCCGCGCCAGCCATCCGGCCCGGTCTCGAACACCACGAAGCCGTTGCGCTGCCTGTCCGGCGCCTCGAACCACGCGATATAGCGGCGGACTAGGCGCAGCCGAGGCGGGGTATCCGCGCCGTCCCGGATCACGTCGAGCGATGCCCAGACCTCGTCCGGATCGCGGATCGCATCGGCTGTCAGCAGCAGGGTCGGCGCCCGGCCCTGCTTCGTCACCTTCAGGTCCCCGGTACCGACCGAATTGATGCGACGTAGCTTTCCTATGTCGGCTGCTTCGCCCCCGCCGGCACGCCCGCCCCGGCACTGGAACTGCTGGAGGCCGCGATGAAGGATGCCCTGGCGAGCGAAGCCTTTCTCGCCGTCGCCCGGCGTGGGCGCGTCGTCGTGGATTACCGCCCGCGCGCCGAGTTCGGCCCGCTCGTCGCGCGCGAATTCGCGGCCTTCGGCACCATCCTGCGGGAATTGGGTGTGGAGCCGGAATAGCCTTGACAGGCGGCCCCCATAGCGGAATTTTCATTCCATTCTGACGGAATGGGATGACGCCGCATGCAGACGGGGTCGGACGCCCCACCGCGCGATTTCGCGGGGTTGCGGGACTTGCTGCTGGCGCGGAAGGCTGCGCTGCCGAAACGCCTGGCGCAGGTCGCGGCCTTCGCGATGGAACGGCCGGATGAGATCGCCTTCGGCACCGCCGCGGGGCTTGCCGAACGCGCCGCGGTGCAGCCTTCCACCCTGATCCGCTTCGCGCAGTCGCTGGGATATCGCGGCTTTTCCGACCTGCAATCCGTGTTCCGCGACCGGTTGCGGGATCGACCGGCGAGCTATGCGGATCGACTGGAATCGCTCCGCGCCCATCGTGGCCCGGCAGCCGATCCGGCGGGGTTGCTGGCCGGCTTCTGCGATGCCGCGCAGCGTTCCGTCACCGCGCTGCGGGACCGCATCGACCCAGGCACGCTCTCCGCCGCCACCGGCCTGCTGGCGGGGGCGGAGACGATCTACCTCGTGGCGCAACGCCGCGCCTATCCCGTGGCGGCGAGCGTGAACTACGCCTTCGGCAACCTCGGCGTGAAGAACGTGCTGCTGGGCTCGGCGGCCGGGACGGATGCGCAGACGCTGTCCTTCGCCACGCCGCGCGATGCGGCGCTTGCCATCAGTTTCACCCCCTATGCCGCGGGCACGCTGCAATTGACCCACCAGGCGGCCGAGCGCGGCGTGCCGGTCATCGCCATCACGGACAACCCGTTCAGCCCGCTGGTGCCCCTCGCGCGGCACTGGTTCGAGGTGGTGGAGGCCGATTTCGAGGGCTTTCGATCATTGTCCGCCACCATGGCGCTGGCCATGGGGCTGGCCGTGGCGGTGGCCCAGGCCCGACGCGCCGAAAATGGAATATCTGCTCCGCCTTGACCATGATCCAGAACAATTCTTGTATGCGCCGCCAGGAAGGGGAGAGGGACGGATGAGCCGGACGCTGGATGTCGTGACCATCGGGCGGTCCTCCGTCGATCTCTATGGCCAGCAGATCGGCGGGCGGTTGCAGGATATCGGCAGCTTCGCGAAGTCCGTCGGCGGGTGCCCTGCCAATATCGCCATCGGCACGGCCCGGCTCGGCCTGCGCTCCGCCGTCATCACCCGGGTCGGCGCGGACCAGATGGGCGGCTTCATTCTGGAACAACTCGCCCGCGAAGGGGTCAGCACGCAGGGCGTTGCCGTCGACAAGCAGCGGCTGACGGCGCTGGTATTGCTGGCGGTGGAGGATGAGGGTGTTTCCCCCACCATCTTCTACCGCGCGGATTGCGCCGACATGGCGCTGTCCGAAGCTGACATCGACGCGGCGCTGATCGGCGCCGCCCGCGCCGTGCTCGTCTCCGGCACGCATTTCTCCCGCCCCGATGCCGATGCGGCGCAGCGCAAGGCGATCCGGCTGGCCAAGGCGGCGGGCGGCAAGGTGGTGTTCGATATCGACTACCGCCCGAACCTCTGGGGCCTGGCCGGGCACGATGCGGGCTTCGAGCGCTACGTGAAATCCGCCGGTGTGAGCGGCCGCCTGAAATCCGTTTTGCCGGATTGCGACCTGATCGTGGGGACGGAGGAGGAGGTGCTGATCGCCTCTGGCGCCGATACGCTGCCCGACGCGCTGCGGGGTATCCGCGCCGTCTCGGCCGCCACCATCGTGCTGAAGCGCGGCGCGATGGGCTGCATCGTCTATGACGGGCCGATCCCCGAGGATCTGGAGGCCGGCATCCTCGGCCGCGGCTTTCCCATCGAGGTCTATAACGTGCTCGGCGCCGGCGATGCCTTCATGTCCGGCTTCCTGCGGGGCTGGCTGCGGGGTGAGCCGCTCGGCACCTGCGCGACCTGGGCGAATGCCTGCGGTGCCTTCGCCGTCTCCCGCCTGTTGTGTTCCCCGGAGTATCCGACCTGGGCGGAGCTGGACCATTTCCTCACCCATGGCAGCCGGTTACGGGCGCTGCGCAAGGATGCGGCGCTGACGCAACTGCATTGGGCGACGACGAGGCGGCCGCAATCCGCATCACTGATGGCCTTCGCCATCGACCATCGCGCGCAGCTCGAGCAAATGGCGGACCAGTCCAGTGTCTCGCGGGACCGCATCGCGGATTTCAAGCTGCTGGCGGTGGAAGCGGCCTCCCGCGTCGCCGCCGGGCAGCCGGGCTATGGGATGCTGCTGGATTCCACCTATGGCACCAGGGCGCTCTACAAGGCCGCGCAGCGCGGGTTGTGGATCGCGCGGCCGGTGGAACAGCCGGGCTCGCGGCCGCTGGAATTCGATGGCATGCCCGATCTCGGCAGCCACCTCACGGAATGGCCGGTGACGCAGACCGTGAAATGCCTCTGCTTCTACCACCCGGATGATCCCGTCGATCTCCGCGCGAAGCAGGACCGCGAATTGCTGCGCGCCTTCGATGCCGCCCGCACGGCGGGGCGGGAATTGCTGGTGGAGATCATCGCCGGCAAGCACGGCACGCTGGGGGATGACACGATCGCCCGCGTCATCACCCATCTCTACGGTCTCGGCATCCACCCGGATTGGTGGAAGCTCGAAGCCCAACCCGGCCCGGCGGCCTGGCGGATTATCGGCACTACCATCGCGGCGCATGACCCCTATTGCCGCGGCGTCCTGCTCCTGGGGCTGGAGGCGCCGGAGGCCGAGCTCACCCGCGTGATGCGCGATGCAGCGACCGCGCCGGTCGTGAAGGGCTTCGCCATCGGCCGCACCATCTTCGCGGAAGCGGCGCGGCAATGGCTGGCGGGCGCGCTGGACGACGAAGCGGCGATCGCCGACATGGCGGGACGGTTCGGTCGGCTGTGCGAGGCGTGGCTGGCGGCAAAGGGTGCGGAGGCGGCGTGATGGGAACGATCCGGCTGACCATGGCGCAGGCGCTGACGCGCTTCCTCGCCGCCCAATTCACCGAGATTGATGGAAAGCGGGAGCCGATCTTCGCCGGTGTCTGGGCGATCTTCGGGCATGGCAACGTGGCCGGGCTGGGGGAGGCGCTGCACGGCATGGGCGAGAGCCTGCCCACCTTCCGCGCGCACAACGAGCAGGCCATGGCGCATGCCGCCATCGCCTTCGCCAAGGCCCACTTCCGGCGCCGCATGATGGCGGTGACGACCTCGATCGGGCCGGGGGCGACCAACATGGTCACGGCCGCCGCCGTCGCGCATGTGAACCGCCTGCCGCTGCTGTTGCTGCCCGGTGATGTCTTCGCCAATCGCCGCCCCGATCCGGTGTTGCAGCAGATCGAGGATTTCGGGGATGGCACCGTCTCCGCCAATGACTGCTTTCGCCCGGTCTCCCGCTATTTCGACCGGATCACCCGGCCGGAGCAGATTATTCCCGCCCTCGCCCGCGCCATGGCCGTGCTGACGGACCCCGCGGAATGCGGGCCCGTCACGCTCGCGCTGTGCCAGGACGTGCAGGCGGAGGCCTTCGACTACCCCGAGGCTTTCTTCGAGCCCCGCCTTTGGACGCCGCGCCGTCCGCGACCCGACCTTGCCGAGCTGGATGTGGCGCTGGCGGCACTGCGGGGGGCGACGCAGCCGCTGATCATCGCGGGCGGCGGCGTGCTGTATTCAGAAGCCACAGCGGCCTTGCGCAGCTTCGCGGAACGCCACGGCATTCCGGTCGCCGAAACCCAGGCGGGAAAATCCGCGCTGCCGGATGGGCATGCGCTCGCCATGGGCTCCATCGGCGTCACCGGCACGGCGGCATCGAACGCGCTAGCGGCAACGGCAGACGTGATCCTCGCCGTGGGAACGCGATTGCAGGACTTCACCACCGGGTCCTGGTCCCTGTTCGCCAACCCCGCGCGGCGGCTCATCGGCCTCAACGTGCAGCCCTTCGATGCCGGCAAGCACGGCGCGCTGTCCCTGGTGGCGGATGCGCGCAGCGGGTTGGAGGAACTTTCCGCCGGGCTCGGCGAGTGGCGCGCCCCGGCGGCCTGGACCAGCCGCGCGGCGGACGAGAAGGCCAGTTGGACCATCGTCGCGCAGGCCGCCCTGGCACCGGGCAATGCCGCGCTGCCATCCGACGCGCAGGTCATCGGCGCCGTGCAGCGGGCGGCGGGGACGGAGGCGATCATCGTCTGCGCTGCCGGCGGGCTGCCGGGCGAGTTGCACAAGCTGTGGCAGGCCGGCACGCCGGGCACCTATCACATGGAATACGGCTACAGCTGCATGGGGTATGAGATCGCCGCCGGCCTCGGCGTGAAGATGGCGCGGCCGGAGGCCGAGGTTGTCGTGATGGTGGGGGATGGCTCCTACCTCATGATGAATTCGGAAATCGCCACCTCCGTCATGCTCGGCCTGCGCATCACCATCGTCGTGCTCGACAATGGCGGTTTCGGCTGCATCAACCGGTTGCAGCGGGCGACAGGCGGGGCGGGCTTCAACAACCTGCTGGCCGATGCGCGCCACCAGGTGATCCCCGCCATCGATTTCGCTGGCCATGCCGCGTCCCTCGGCGCCAATGCGCGCCATGTCGGTGGCCTCGCCGCGCTGGAACAGGCGGTGGCGGAGGCGCGCGGCGCGGATCGCACGACGGTGCTGGTGCTGAACACGGATCCCCTCGCCTCCACAGGCGCGGGCGGGCATTGGTGGGATGTCGCCGTGCCGGAAGTCAGCGCGCGGGACGCGGTGAACACGGCGCGCGCGGCTTATGTGGAAGCGCTGCGTCGGCAGCGCCTCGTCGGTTGAACGGAGTGACCCGCATGATCAGGATCGGCGCCAACCCCATCGGCTGGTCGAATGACGACCTGCTGGAACTCGGCGGCGCGACGCCGCTGGAAGAATGCCTGGCCGAAGCGCGGGAGATCGGCTTCGAGGGCATGGAATGCGGCAACAAATTCCCCCGCACCACGGTGGCGCTGAAGCCCATTCTCTCGGCCTTCGGATTGGACCTCGTCTCCGGCTGGTATTCCACCTTCCTGCTGGAGCGTTCGCCGGAGGAGGAATTGCGGGAAGCCCGCGCCCATGTGGATCTGCTGAAGGGCATGGGCTGCACGGTGCTGATCGCCGCCGAATGCACGCGCACCATCCACGGCACGCGTGCCGCGCCGCTATCCACGCGCCCCACGATGAATGACGCGGAATGGGCGCGCTTCAACGCGGGCCTGACCGGCTTCGCGGAGTTGCTGGCGGCGGAGGGCCTCACGCTGGTCTATCACCACCACATGGGCACGGTGGTGCAGACCGGGGCCGAGATCGACCGCATGATGGCGGGCACCGGCCCCGCGGTGAAGCTGCTGCTGGATACCGGCCACGCCACCTGGGGTGGCGCCGATCCCGCAGCACTCGCCCGCCGCTATCGCGACCGCATCGGGCATTTCCACGCCAAGGATGTGCGCGCGGCGGTGATGGCGCAGGCCAAGGCGGAGGACTGGTCCTTCCTCGATTCCGTTGTCGCTGGCGTCTACACCGTGCCGGGCGATGGCATGGTGGATTACGCGGCCGTGCTGGGTGAATTGCCGGGCTATTCGGGCTGGGTCGTCATCGAGGCGGAGCAGGACCCGGACAAGGCCAATCCCAGACACTACATGGGCATGGGCTACCGCAACCTGGTGCGCTTCCTGTCGGAAGCGGGCCTGAAGGATTGAGGAGCCACGCCATGCCCAACCTCCTCGTGAAGCCGAGCGGCACCGAGGGCCGCGTGATCAGCGTGACGCCGGAAAGCGCGGGCTGGACCTATGTGGGCTTCGACCTCGTGAAGCTCACCCCCGGAGCGGGGCACACAGGCGGCGTCGCGGATCGGGAGGTCTGCCTCGTCCTCGTTACCGGACGCGCGCGCATCAGCGTGGACGGCCAGGATTTCGGCAGCCTCGGCGGCCGCGTCACGCCCTTCGAGGGACTGCCCGCCGCCGTCTATGCGCCGGCCGGCGCAAGCTGGTCCGTTGTCGCGGAAACGCCGACGGAACTCGCGGTCTGCACGGCGCCGGGCCGGCCGGGGTCGCGCCCCGCGCGGGTGATCGCCGATGACAAGCTGGCGCGGGAG
>CANJXD010000126.1 GCA_947478535.1 Acetobacteraceae bacterium | reverse complement strand
CCTGCTGATCGGCGGCCTCGGCGCCGATACGCTGTCCGGCAGCGACGGCTTCGGCGTCACGCTGCTGGGCGCGGATGGCGATGATGTGCTGTCCCTGGTCGGCGGCAATCGCGGCATCGTCTCCGGCGGCGCGGGGGAGGATCGCCTTGCCTCCGGCATCGGGGCGGACAGCCTCAATGGCGGCCTCGGCAATGACACGGCGGACGGCGCCGCGGGCAATGACACGCTGATCGGCGATGCCGGGAATGATCAGTTGAATGGCGGGGCCGGCGCGGACAGCCTCGATGGCGGGGCGGGCAATGACGCGCTGATCGGCGGTGCCGGCGATGACACGATGAATGGCGGCCTCGATGTCGATTTCCTGAATGGTGGCCTCGGCAATGACCTCTACATCGTCACCGCCGCGGGCGACGGGCTTTCGGAGAATGGCGGGGGCGGCTGGGATATCGTGCAATCCGCCATCGCCTTCACCCTCGGCGTCGGCTTCGAGGAACTGCGACTGACCACCACGGCCGGTGCCACCGGCACCGGCAACAGCGCCGCCAACATCCTGCGCGGCAATCTGGGGCGGGACCTGCTGCGCGGGCTGCAAAGCGCCGATACGCTGGATGGGGCGGAGGGGGCCGATACGCTGTCCGGCGATGGCGGGGCGGATGTGCTGACCGGCGGCGCGGGGGCGGACCGTTTCTTCTACGCGGCGTCGAGCGAAGGCGGCGACCGCATCACCGATTTTTCGGTGGTGGATGACACGGTTTTCGTCCTCGCCGCCGGCTTCGGAGGCGGCCTCGTGGCGGGTATGAACCTGTCGGCAGCCGGCCGCTTCGCCCTGTCAGCCACGGCCACCAGCGGCCAGGGCGTGGGGCAGTTCATCTATGACGCGGCCAGCGGTGCCCTGAGTTGGGACGTGAATGGCATCGGCACCGGCGGCGTCACGCTGATCGCCACCTTGTCGCCAGGGCTCGGCTTCACGGCGGCGGATATCGTCATCGGCTGAGCGCACCGGGCGGCTGGCCACAAAAACAGGCTTGCGTGTTTGTTTCTAACCCGGCCATGCTCCGGCATGACCGAGCCCGCGCGCCGCAGGACCCAGGAGGAACGCCGGGAAGACACCCGGCTTCGCCTGCTGCGCGCGACCATCGACCTGCTGCGCGACCATGGCTTCTCCCGCCTCACCACCCCCGATATCGCCCGCCGCGCCGGGGTGTCTCGCGGCGCGCTGACGCACCACTTCGCCAATCGGGAAGACCTGCTGGTCCAGGCCATCGCCCATCTCCTGCACGAATCGACCGAGGGGCTGCGGCAATTGGCTGACGCTTACCCCGCGCCCACCATGCCGGTGGATGACCTCGTCGATTACCTCTGGGAGATGATGGCCAGTGGGCTGTTCCAGGTGACGATGGAGTTCCTCCCCGAGGCCCGCCACAACGCCCCCTTCCGGGAACGCCTGCTGCCGGTGGTGCGCGAATTCCACGCGGCCCTCGATGCCTCCTGGGCGCGGCTTTCCGTCGTTGTCGGTATCCCGCCGGAGGAAGCGCAGGTTTCCCTCAACGCGACGATGTGCCTGCTGCGCGGGATGATCGCGCAGAATGTGCTGCGCAACGACCCCGCCTATTTCACCGCCATGCTCCGCTGGTGGAAACAGCAGCTGCGTGCCTGGCTCGGCCAGCCCCAAGGCTTCGCCCCGCCACTGGCGCTTCCCGTCCTGGAGCGAACCTCCGCATGACCCGCCGCGCTTGCCAAACCATGGGCCGCCACTAATGGCCGGCGCCAGCCTTCTGTCCGGCCGTTGGCTGCGGCGCGCGGCGCTGCGCGGCAGTGCGGCCTTCACGCTGTCGATCATCGTCCTGCCGCTGTGCCTGGTGACCTGGCTGGCCTTCTTCCAGCAGGAAATCCCCACCTTCCCCCCGCGCGGCTACACGCTGCGCTGGTTCGCGGCCATCCCGAACAACCGCAGCTTCGCCAGCGGCTTCCTCGTCAGCCTCCAGGTCAGCGTCATCGCCACCAGCATCGGCCTCGCCTTCGCCGTGCCGGCCAGCCTGGCGCTGGTGCGCAGCGGCCTGCCGCTGAAGCCGCTGATGAACACGCTGCTGATGCTGCCCCTGGTGGTGCCCGGCGTGGTGCTGGGCGCCGCCTTCTATGTCGGGGAACTGGAGACGGAGATCGCCACCGAATGGCCCGTGCTCGGCTCCATCGCCGGGCTCGTCGCGGCCCATACGCTGGTGGTCATCCCCTGGGCGGTGCGGCTGGTCACGGCCAGCCTCAGCACGCTGAACCCCACCATCGAGGAAGCAGCGCTGAACCTCGGCGCCACGCCCTGGGTGGCGTTCCGGCGGGTGACCTTGCCGGCGATCCGCCCTGGCGTCGTCGCCGGCGCGCTGTTCGGCTTCGTCACCTCCTTCGGCAATCTGGAAGCGAGCCTCTTTCTCGTCGGACCGGGCCAGACCACCCTGCCGATTGCGATTCTCCAGTACCTCGCCTGGAAGATCGACCCGACCGTCGCCGCCGTCTCGCTGTTGCAGATCATCCTGATCGCGACGGCGATGCTGGTGACGGACCGCTTCGTCAAACTCTCCCAGGTGGTGTGACGCGATGGCACGGCTCGAAATCGCGAACCTTTCCAAGCAGTATGGCGCGATCACCACGGTGCGCGACGTCACGCTCGATGTCGCGGATGGCGAATTCCTCGTCCTGCTCGGCCCGTCCGGCTGCGGCAAGACGACGACGCTCCGCATGGTGGCGGGCTTCGTCGAGCCCAGCGCCGGCAGCATCCACCTTGGTGGGCGGGATATCACCCACAGCCCGCCCTGGCACCGCAACACCGGCATGGTGTTCCAGTCCTACGCGCTGTTCCCGCACATGACGGTCGCGGAGAACGTCGCCTTCGGGCTCGAGATGCGGAAGGTCCCGAAGCCGGAGCGTGAGGCCCGCGCGCTGGAGGCGCTGCGGATGGTGCGCCTCGGCCAATACGCGGACCGGCTGCCCCGGCAGATGTCGGGCGGGCAGCAGCAGCGCGTGGCCCTGGCGCGCGCGCTGGCGATCCGCCCCGATGCGCTGCTGCTGGATGAGCCGCTGTCGAACCTCGACGCCAAGCTGCGGGAGGAAGTGCGGATCGAGATCCGCCAATTGCAGCGCCAGCTTGGCCTGACCACCATCATGGTGACGCATGACCAGGAGGAAGCGCTGACGGTGGCCGACCGCCTGGTGGTGATGGCGGATGGCGCAATCCGCCAGGTTGGCAGCCAGCAGGATCTGTACGAACGCCCGGCGGACCGCTTCGTCGCCGGCTTCGTCGGCCGCAGCACCTTCCTCCCCGGCCGCCTCGCAGCACCCGGCCTGTTCACCACCGCCGGCGGCGTGGCGCTGCATGCGCCGCTCGAAGCGACACCCGGCCCCGGCGTGCTCGCGATCCGGCCGGAGGCGATCCACCTCGACCCTGGCCCGGCCGAGGAAAACCACCTGGCCGGGGAAGTTGAATTCGTCTCCTATCTCGGCCCGCTGATCGAATTGCATGTGCGGCTGGCGCCGGAGGAACGCGTCATCGTGCATCTATCCAACCGTGCCGGCGCGCGCCTTCCCGCGCTGGGCGAGGCCGTGACCATCGGCTGGCCGCGCGCCGCCGGCATGGTCTTCCCCGACGCGGCCTGATTTTGCGTGAAAACCCACCCAGGAGAATGCCCATGACCGTGAAGTTCCCCACTTTGTCCCGCCGCCAGGCGCTGCTCGGCCTCGGCGCTGCGGCCAGCCTTGGCGCCACCCCCGTCCAGGCGCAGGCCCGCGGCCGCGTCGTCGTCGGTACCTGGGGCGGCGATTACGCCCGCCTGCTGACCAAGAACATCGAGGACCCGATCCTGAAGCCCGCGGGCTGGGACGTGGTGCAGGACCAGGCTTCCGACGCGCCGCGCCGCGCGAAGATGGTGGCGGAACGCCGCCTGCCCCGCGGCACTGTGGACATCCAGGGCTTCTCCGCCGCCAACATGCATGAGATGGGCGATGTCGGCGTGGCGGAGGAGATCGACTACACGCGCCTGCGGAACGCCGCCAACATCATCCCGGCGATGCGCTACAAATACGGCGTCGGGCACATCTATTCCGGCAAGGTCGTGCTGTACAACCCGAAGCTCGTCGCCGCACCGTCCGGCTTCAAGGAAGCGATCGATCCGCGCCACGGCAACAAGATCGGCTTCATCGACATCCAGTACCAGTTCGTGATGATCGCCGCCGCTCTCGCCGGCGGCGGCACCGTCTCCAACATCGAGCCGGGCAAGGAACTGCTGATGGCGGCCAAGCGCGCCGGCGCGCGCATCTATCCCACCAACGAGGCCTTCGCCGCCGCCATGCAGTCCGAGGAAATCGCCCTCGGCATGATGTGGAAGGCGCGTGGCGTGCAGTGGCAGAATGCCGGCATCCCCGTGCAGACCGTGGCGCCGATCGAAGGCGTGCCGATGTATGTCTCCGGCTTCTCGATCCAGAAGAACGCGCCGAACAAGGCCGGTGCCTATGCCTATATGGACGCGATGCTGGAGAAGTCCGCGCAGGAGGCCTTCGCGGTGGATATGGGCTTCAACCCGACGGTGACGAACGCCGCCGTGGAGCCCGCGCTGGCCGCCCGCATCGGCTTCACCGAGACCGAGCGCCAGCGCCTGGTGGACCTCGACTACGCCTACCTCGCGCGGGAAAACAACGCGATGAAGGATTGGTGGGACAAGGTCTTCAAGGCGTGATGCCAGGCGCCATGTCGCCCGTTTGGCGCCGATGAGCGGCGTCACCATCAACCGCCGCGTGCCGGGGAGAATTCCCTGGGGCGCGGCGGGCCTCGTCGCGCCCGCCACCCTGTTCGTGGTGGCGGCGCTGCTGGTGCCGCTCGCCCTGCTGTTCCGCTACAGCCTCAATGCCTTCGTGCCAGGGCAGTTCATGGTCGATGCGCTGACCATCGACAACTACATCCGCTTCTTCACCGACCCCTACTACACCACCATCCTGTGGCGCACCGTGCGCATCGCGGCGGTGGTCATGGTGATCTGCCTCGTGCTCGGCTTTCCGCTGGCCTACGTGCTGGCGCGCACGCAAAGCCGCTTCAAGAACCTGCTGCTGATCGCCGTCGTGCTGCCGCTGTTCGTCGGCAATGCCGTGCGGGCTGCGGGATGGATGGTGGCCTTCGGCGCGAAGGGCCTGGTCAATGCGACGCTGATCGGCATGGGCGCCATCACCACGCCGATCGACATCATGTACACCGAGACCGCCGTCATCATCGGCATCACCGCGGTGAACCTGCCCTTCATGGTGCTGAGCCTGCAAAGCGTGATCGAGGGCATCGACCGTTCGGTCGAGGAAGCCGCCTTCAATCTCGGCGCGCCACCGGCGCGGATGTTCACGCGCGTGCTGCTACCGCTGGCGATGCCCGGCGTGCTGGCCGGCGGCGTGCTGACCTTCATCCTCGGCATGAACGCCTACGCGACGCCGGTGCTGATCGGCGGGCCGCGCTTCCAGATGATGGGGCCGCTGGTCTATGGGCAGTTCATCGAGCAGAACAACTGGCCTTTCGGCGGCGCCATCGCCTTCGTGCTCATGGCCTCCACCCTGGTGCTGACGGCCATCGCCAACATCATGGCGCACCGGCGCCTCGCCGCGCGGTAGTGCGGCCGGTCGGGTTCAGCCCCGCTTTGCCTCCAGCAGCGCCCGCAGCACCGGCGCCAGCGCCGCCGCCGCCTCGTCATGCATGGCCTGAGAGGGGTAGTAACCGTTCATCGTCGGCTGCGGCGTATTCTCGAAGATCGGCACCGGCTCGCCGGTCTCGGCATCCAGCGCCTGCTCCGGCAATCCGGCGCTGCTCACCACCTCCACCACCGCCGCGAAATGCGGGCGCAGCATCTCGATCGCGGCGCGGTCGATGTGGTGCGGGAAGCCACCGGTCCAGGCATCCAGCTTGTCCCAGCCCGGGGCGAAGTCGGGCGGGCGCTGGCTGAACCACAGCAGCACGCCGCGCCCGCGCACCATCCGCGCCAGCTTCCGCATATCCGCGAGCCATGCGGACAGGCAGACCAGCCGCGCCCGCCACAGTGGCTCCGTCCCCTCCAGCCGCAGTGCGGCGCGATAGACATTATCGACGAACCGCCCCGCCGGGCGCGGCAGCGGCGCCATGCCGGCGGCAATCCCCTCCGCCGCCACGCCGACATTCGTGTAGGCGTTGTTCGGCGTGAAGATCTCCGTCGCATAGCCCCGCGCCGACACGGCCTCGATCACCACCGCCCCGGCGTGGCGGAGGAAGGGTTGCAGGCCCGGGTCGCTCAGGAAGGTATGCGGCCGCGCACCGCCGATGGCGCCATTGGCGACGGGCACGCCGAGCTCGGCCGCGATCTGCTGCGCGAAGGGCCGCCGCACCGCCCGCCCGAAGGTCGCAGCGGAGCCGAGCGTCAGCACCCCACCTGGCATCGCCTCCAGCGGCACTTCCGGCCCGCGCAGCCGGGCGCGGCAGCCCTTGGGCTGCCAAGTCTGATAGTCCACCACGCGCTTGTCGCTGGCGCTGTATTTGTCGAGCAGCGCCGGTGGCGTGCCGGCCACGCGCCACGCACCGGCATAATCGATCGGCTGCGCCGCCAGGCGTTCCACGGCAGCGAGGGATTCGAAATCCGCCTCCCGCAGCACATGCCGCAGGTCCTGCTCGGAGATGCCGAGGCCGGAGCCTTCGGTCCGCGCGCCCATCGGCGGCGCACCTTCCGGCTTCGGCGCGTGCCGCAGTTCCAGCATCCGCTTGCGGCGTGCCAGCATCGGCGCGGGATCGAGATCGAGGAAGCGGGCCAGCGCCTCCACAGGGGCTTCCTGCTCGACCAGATCCTCATAGACCAGAGGCAGTACCGGGACGCGGGCGGACCAGTCCAGCACCGTGTGCAGGGACCGGTTCCAGTGCCGCACCGCCTCCCGCGCATCCCAATCCGCGGGCCAGTGGACCCCGCGCGCGCGCCGCGCTTCCCAGGACCGCGCGACGGAGACGACGTTGCGGACCACGAAGACGAAGCGTGGTGTCTCGAAGGCGGTGGCGAGTTGGGCGAAGGATTCGTAGGCGCGCGGCACCTTGTCCCCGCGCCAGCGCGCGGTTGCGTATTTGGCGCGCAGGCCCGCGTAGTAGTCCTTGAAGGTGTCGAGGTTGTCGTACCAGGTCTCGCCGCGGCGGATGTCGAAGAAGCGTTCCTCGGCAAAATGCTGCGGGCCAAGCCTCCCGGCGAGCAGCGGCGTGTTCCACCGTTCGAGCCCGAGCGCCACCTGCGGGTGACTGGCGATGATATTGTGCAGGAAGGTGGTGCCACTGCGCGGGCACCCACACACGAACAGCATCCCCGACTGCATCCCGCCCCCTGACTACGCTGACGGCGAAGCCACCACCTCGTCCCGCACCGCCAGCACCTTGTCCACCCGCCGCCCGTCCATGTCCACGATCTCGAACCGCCAGCCGGCCCAGGCGATGCGATCGCCTTCCTTCGGCACCCGCTGCAGCAGCGCCAGCATCAGGCCGGCCACGGTGTGATAGGTGCCCTCCTTCGGCAAATCCGGCAATTCGAGCCGCGCCTTCAGTTCATCCGACGGCATCATCCCTTCCAGCAGCAGGCTGCCATCATGGCGGATGACGGGGGTGGAATCGGTGGCCGGAGTCGGACCGAGTTCGCCCACGATCGCCTCCAGCAGGTCCGATGCCGTGACCACCCCCTCGAAGGTGCCGTATTCGTCCATCACCAGCGCCATGCCGATGGGATCGCCCCGCAGGCGTTCCAGCGCATCCAGCGCCGGCAGCGTGTCCGGCAGCACGCTGGCCTGGCGCAGCGCCTTGGCGACGGACAGCGTCTCCCCGGCCAGGAGCTGGTCGAGCAGGTCCTTCGCCGCGACCACGCCCACCACATTGTCCACCCGCCGGTCCGCCACCACGAAGCGGGTGACGCCGGAGGCCTTGATGCGCTCCGCCACATCCGCCGCCGAGGCCGTGCGGTCGATCCATTCCAGTTCCGTCCGCGGTGTCATCAGCGCCCGGATCGGCTTGTCGGCCAGGCGCAGCACCCGCTCGATCATGTGCCGCTCCTCCGTCTCGATGGCGCCCGACGTCGCCCCCTCCGCCACCACGGCCTTCACTTCCTCTTCCGTCACGGACTGGTCGGACGGGTCGTACCGCCCGAACAGGCGCAGCACCAGCGCGGAGGATGACGACAGCAGCCAGATCACCGGCATGGTGACGCGCGACAGCAGTGACAAAGGGCGAGAGACGATGACAGCAACCGCCTCCGGATTCCGCAGCGCCAACTGCTTCGGCACCAACTCCCCGAGGATGAGGGAGAGGTAGGTGATCAGCATGACCACCAGCGTGAAGGCGATCTCAGTCGCGAAGGCGCCAACCAGCGGCAGCGGCGCCAGCAGTCCGCCAATCGTCTCCGAAAGTCGCGCCCCGCCGAAGGCGCCGGCCAGGATGCCGACCAGGGTGATGCCCACCTGCACCGTCGGCAGGAAACGCTTCGGGTCATCCGCCAGCGCGATCGCCGCCGCAGCCCCCGGATTGCCCTTCCGCTGCAACGCCTGCAACCGGGTGCGGCGGGCGGAGACGATGGCCAACTCGCTCATCGCGAAGGCACCATTGAGCAGGACGAGCAGCAGGATCAGCAGCAATTCGAGGCCGGAGGCCATCGCGACAATCCCCAGGGGCGGAACGCCATCGTCATGTAGCGATCCAGGACCAAGGTTGAAACGCCCAGCCTCGGGGGGAGGCGCCGGGCTGGGACAAGGTGGGCAGGAATTCGTCGTGGTGGGTAGAATTTCTCGTTTATTGAGACTTGTCGCTTTCCTGGGGCGCGCTTAAGACTCTGGCAACACCTGAACCGCGATGGAGGCGCCCCATGCCCGAGGATATGGCCCGGATCACCGGCAGCGAAGCGTCAAGGCATCACGCTACGGTGGTCGTCCCCTTCCCCGATGCCGGGGACCGGCGCCTGCGCGTCGCACTCCGCAGCCTGGAAGCGGCGCTGGAGGAACAGCGGGCCGCGGTGGCGCATTTCCGCGAGCAGCTGGCCAGCCTCGGCGCCGCCGTCTCCGGCCTCGGCACCACCGCCTCGACATTGCGGGATACGCTCGACAGCGCGGCGGAGGATACGATCCGCGCCCAGGCCGAAGCCGCCCGCCTGCAGGCGACGGCGGATGCCATGCTGCGCCGGGCCGAGCGGGACGCCTGATCAGGCGCCCTTGATACGCGCCGCGCCGCATGGCCAATCTGCCCCCGCATCCAGGGGGGCGGCCATGCGGGACCGGATCGCGGCCGCCCTGCCGGCGCTGAGCGTGGCGGAGCGGAAAGTGGCGGATTGCGTGGTGGCGGACCCCGCCGGCCTCGCCCAGGCCAGCATGGCCACCCTCGCCCGTCGCGCCGGGGTTTCGGACCCCACCGTGCTGCGCTTCTGCCGCGCGCTCGGATTTCAGGGGTTTGCCGAATTCCGCGCCGCGCTCGCAGCCCCCAGCCGCCAAGCCGGCTCGCCCGGCCATGTCATCACGCGCGAAACCCCGCTGGAGAAAGCCCCAGCCGCGGTGCTGGATGCCGCCATCGCGCGCCTTGCCGCGCTGCGCGATGCGCTGGACCCCGCCGCGATGCAGGGCGCAGCCCTGGCGCTGACGCAGGCCGGGCGGGTGGAGGTCTGGGGTTTCGGCGCCGCCGCCGCCCCCGCGGAAGCCCTGGCCTTCGCGCTCGCCCGCCTCTGCCGAGCAGTCGTCGCGCGGCGGGACCCGCTGGCGATTGCCATGGCCGCCGCGACCCTCGCCCCCGATTCGGTGGCGGTCTGCCTGTCCGCCGATGGTGCGGGGCGGGAGATTCGCCGCGCCGCCGCCCGGGCGCGTGCCGCCGGCGCTACCGTCATCGCCCTGACCCAGCCCGCCAGCCCCCTGTTCAACGAGGCGGCCCTGACGCTCGCCTGCCCGTTCCCCAAGGAGCCGCCACCCCCTTCCCCCCGCCTCGCGCCCCTCGCCCTGCACGCGATGGCGGAGGCGCTGGCTACCACCGTCGCGCTGCTCTCGCCCCCCGCCACCCTCACCCGCCTCGCCGCCATCGACGCCGCGCTGCGGGAGGAAGGGGCGGAGGGCTGACGGCGCCCGGCCTGTCCATGATAGCGTTGGCGTCCAAAGCCTGAACCGGATCGCCGTGACCCACCCCCTGATGCCCCGTCTGCGCCAGGCGCGCGTCATCCCCGTGGTCCGCACCGCGACTGCGGCATTGGCCGCGCGCGCCATCGAATGGCTGCGCGGCGCCGGGATCACGGTGTTCGAGATCACCATGACCGTGCCCGACGCCACGGCGCTGATCCGCGACCTCGCCTCGGACCCGGCGCTGCTGGTCGGCGCCGGCACGGTCAGGGACCGGGCGACTGCGGATGCCTGCCTCGCCGCCGGCGCCCGCTTCCTCGTCGCCCCCTGGGTCGATCCCGCGATCCCCGCGGCGACAGGCGCGGCCGGCGCCATCGCCATGCTCGGCGCGATGACGCCGACCGAGGTGCGCGCCGCACTTGCCGCCGGCAGCGATGTGGTGAAGATCTTCCCGGCGTCTTCCGCCGGTGGCCCGGCGCATATCAAGGCGCTGCGGGCGGTGTTCCCCGATGTCGCCTTCTGCCCCACCGGTGGCGTCGATGCCCGCAACGCGCCGGACTACCTGGCGGCCGGCGCCGCCTTCGTCGGCATCGGCGGCAGGCTGGTGGATGAAGCCCTGATCGCGCGCGGCGACCGCGCCGCCATCGAGGCGGCGGCGCGCGACGTGCTTGGCCTGATGCAGGCCTGATCCGGGGGAACCGCCGCCATGCCCTGCCGCGGGATCATCGACAGACTGGTGGGAAGGCGCGCTTGATCGCGGGCGAGAAGTCGCTCAAGCAGAACCTCGCCACACATGGCCGACTCTGAGGAAGACCCAATGCCTGACATCCTCTGCCTCGGTGAACCCATGCTGGAATTCAACCAGCAACCCGCCGGGCCGGATGGCCGCAGCCTGTATCTGGAAGGCCATGGCGGAGACACGTCCAACGCCGCCATCGCGGCCGCCCGGAGCGGGGCGCGTGCGGGAATGATCACCCGCCTCGGGGATGACGGGCCAGGGCAGAGCCTCCGCACGCTGTGGGCGATGGAGGGGGTGGATGACAGCGCCGTCACCACCGACCCGGATGCGCCGACAGCGGTCTACTTCGTCAGCCATGATGAGGCCGGCCACCACTTCACCTTCCACCGCAAGGGCAGCGCCGCGAGCCGCCTGCGCCCGCAGGATGTGCCGGAGGACGCGATCCGGGCTGCCAGCATCCTGCATCTGTCCGGCATCACGCTCGGCATTTCCGATACCTCCTGCGACGCCGGTTTCCACGCGATGGAAGTGGCGCGGGCGGCGGGCGTCACTGTCAGCTTCGACACCAACCTCCGCCTTCGCCTCTGGCCGCTGCGGCGGGCCTCGGCCTGCATCCACACCGCGGTCGGGCTGGCCGATATCTGCTTCCCCTCGCTCGACGATGCCCGCGCGCTGACAGGGCTGACCCATGCCGAGGCGATCGCCGATTTCTACCTGGCGCGCTGCCCGCTGGTGCTGCTGAAACTCGGCGCGCAGGGGCTGCTGGTGGCGACGCGGGAGGCTCGCGCGACCATCGAGGGCCACCGCGTCGATGCCGTGGATGCGACCGGGGCCGGGGATACGCTGGCCGGAGCCTTCCTCGCCCGCGCCGCCGCCGGCGATGATGTCTGGCAGGCCGCCCGCTACGCCAATGCCGCCGCGGCGCTGTCCACCATGGGCTACGGAGCCGTGGCGCCGATCCCCTCCGCGGCGGAGGTCACGGCCTTCCTGGAAGCGCGACGGGAGTAACCCTACACAACCCGGGCGTGCGTCGCGCCCTTCTCACCCACCGTGCGGAGGAAGCCGCAGGCGGCGTAGAAGGCGAAGGCGGAAACCGGGGACCGCACGCGCAGCTTGGCATAGCCGAAGTCTCGCGCCACCTCCGCCGAAGCTTCGACCAATGCCCGCCCGGCGCCGGCGCCACGCGCCGCCCGCAGCACATACAGACGCCGCACCCTGCCCACCGCCTCCGGATCGGGACCACCCACCGCATAGGGGTCCCGAGTCAGCCCGGCCAGGCCAATCAACCCATG
>CANJXD010000125.1 GCA_947478535.1 Acetobacteraceae bacterium | reverse complement strand
GGATCCGCCCGCGGGGCTGCGGCACCGGTGGCGGCGATCTCGATGGCAGCGAGTTGCGCGGCGTCCTGTGCGGCGAGCGCCGTGGCGGCGGCTTCGACCTCTGCCTCGCTGGGAGGTGCGGCGCGGGCCATGGTCACGCGCCGGCCGTCCTGCGCCAGAATGATCCAGCGGCGTTCTGCCACATTTGGTTGGTGGCCCATGGTCGTCTCCGTCTGCGGGGCGGGATGCCCTGCGCGTGCAGGACGATTCGCGCTGTGTCGGAGCGCAGCCAACTCGATAAAGCAACGGGAATCAGGAAGATCCCCGGCGCTCCCGATGATGTTCGGTGGCGTGCTTGAGATGCTTCACTCCGCCAGGGCGTAGATCGTGTCCGCGAGTTCCGCCGCCGAGAAGCCGAGCGGGCCGAAGTCGATGTCCGGCACCGCCTGCACCGCGGCGAGTGTATCACGCAGCAGCGCCTGGTCCCAGGTCGCGTTCTCCGCGATGCGATTACGGGCTGGTGGGACGGAATAACCCGAGGTCGATGCTACTCGCCATAGCCGCATAGCCTGCAGCACTCGGGTGCAGGTGATCGCCGGAATCGTGTTCGGCGCGCATCCGTGTTGGCCGCGCAGGATCCTGCGTGGCCGCCGCGAAATCGATCACCGCATCATAGGTCCCGCTGGTCCGGATCCACTCGTTGAGCGCCTGGCGCTTCGCCTCGCCTTCAGGCGTCCAGTACGCCGCCCCCTCGAAGGAGGTGAGCGTCGCCCCATAGACCCTGAGCCCGCGCGCGCGTGCTCGGGCGACGAACTGGCGATGGCCGGCGATGAGTTCGGGGACGCTCGGCGACGCGTTGGCGCCGCTCTGCCCGATGTCGTTGATGCCCAGCATCACCGTGACATGCGTCACGCCGGGCATGGCGAGCACGTCGCGGTCGAAGCGGGCCAGGCCATTCGGGCCGGTGCCGTCCGCGAGCACCCGGCCACCGCCGATGCCGCCATTGACCACGCTCACGCGGATCCCTGCCTCCGCCAGATGGCGCGCCAGGAGGTTCGGCCAGCGCCGGTTCTGGTCGGTGCCGGATTGCGTGCCGTCCGTTATGGAATCGCCGAACGCCACGACCACCTGGGTGGGCTGCGTCGCCACGATCTCCACCCGGCTCAGGAAGAACGAGGAAGCCGAGGCCAGGCCGTCGCCGCGCCGGTAGGCCGTCGTCGTGGCGACCGGGAAGATCACCGCGCCCGCGTGATTGCCTCGGTTCGACACGTAGTTGGTCTGCCAGGATGCCGGATGGTACGTCACCGGCGACCGCGATGCCGCGGTATCGTCCGGCAGATAGAGGTCGATGACGACATCGCCGAAGTCGGGCACCGCCAGGTCGACCGGATCGCTCACCAGCAGCGCACCCGGCGGAACGGTGGGCTGGGCGAGGCCGCCGAAGGTGAGGGGACGGTTGCTGCCCGCGACGATGGAGGCGCCCTTGTCGCGCAGGGCGACCTGGGCGGCGCCGATGCGCAGCGACGCGGTCCCGAAGGTGTTCGACAGGACGACCCGGACGCGGCCGCCGCCCGCTGACACGCGGGCGACCTGCCTGATCGTCTGGTCGTTGATATGCAGCCGCGAGCCACCGCCTACCTCGAGCTGTTGCCCCGGCGCCGCCTCGCGCACGGCCTCCGGGACGTCATTGCTCCAGGGGAAGCCCTGCGCGGCCGCCGCCAGGCTCTGCGCCGGCTGGTCGGTGCGCGCGACATCCGGTGCGGCCCAGGTGGGGATCCAGCGCTCCTGCGCGGAGGCGGCGGGGCCCAAGGATGCAATGGCGCATACGAGCAGCGCCGACGCGGCAAGATCACGGAACGTCAGCATGTGACGACCTCCCCTATGCATTCTTGGATGCCCAACGCGTAGCGGTGCCGGCTCCACTGTCCGACATCGCCCTGGTAACATCGATTGCCTCAACTATCCTCAGATTGAGAGGTCTTTGACAAGGCTAAACCGGCGTCCTGAACTGCTCCGAGTTGCTGGGAGCCGTTCGGAGTCAGTCGCGCAACTAGGCGGGAGTCTGCTCGCCGCCTACTCGGCTGCCCGACGCGGCCGCGCTTTGCTCGCAGCCGAGACTGTCGCGGCTGGAGAAAGCGCCAGGCCCACGCGCGCTCACCCGCACAGGTTGTGAGGCCAACATCAGGGGTCCGGGCTTCCGGCTACTGATGGAAGGCTTTCGCCCGGACTGATCCTGAATGGCGTCTGTGGCGCGGTGGTGGGTTCTGGTGATCACGTCACCGCTTGAAGGGGTGGCGCTCCTTTCGGTGCAAATTCGCCCAGCGCCTCGCACACAAATCGCGCATGATCCGATGGGGGGCAGCGCCGCGCGTGACACACGTCGCAGCAGATCCCGGCCTCGGCGCTCGCTTGCCGTCTGGCAAAAACCCAATCCACGATTCGGAGTGACAGAGGCCGTCGCGGCGCAACGCGCGCGTCGCCGAAATAGCCGAGCAGCGCGTCACGAAAGCAGGCCTTGCCAAATGCGAATTCCTGCATTTTCCGTGACACGCGACGCTTCTGTTCCATGAGCGCGCTGTGCTGATTGGCCGGCACCTCTGCCTGATCCACCGTTAGCTTCGCCATGAAGTCGAGGAGCTTCACCGCCGGCCCATCGGGCTTCTCATCGGATAGCAGTACGGCAACGCTCCGCCGCCCGTCGCGCCCGGCGCGTCCGAATTCCTGCAGGTAGTCCTCAGGCGAGGCCGGGTGCTGCCAGCACGCCACGCAGCGCCTCCTTCGCCTTGAACTCTGACGAATACCTCGTCCACTTGCCCGCCATCCGGGGCTGTCCTTCTCTCCCGCAGACCGAACTTAACCGCCCATCCGAGGATCAGGCACAACCTCACATTGTCGCCGCGCCGTGATGCCGAAAATCCAAGGCGAGTGTTGCACGTATCGCGCATTGACACCTCCAAAGTATCGCCCGTAACCTTGTTCTCTCGTGGTATACAGAATTAAAAAATCGAGGAAGCGCCATGATGGAACCGGGCCTCGCCATTCTGGGCCGTTCGGCCACGCGTCTGCGACTCCTGTCTCCGCTGAATGGCTTCTTGGCCGTCGCCCTGGCACTCGGTTTGGTCGCCACCACGCCGTTGCGCGCGCAACCATCCGACATCGCCGCATCCGGCCTCATATCCGAGCCCGAAGGCCCGCAATTGCTGCTCGATCCCGCGCGCATCCCGGCGCGGTTCAACGAGGCGCCGATGCTGGCGGAGCGCGTCCGCTCCGGTATGCTGCCGCCCGTGGCGCAGCGCCTGCCATCCCAGCCCCTTGTACTGCAGCCATTGCGGGAAATCGGGCGCTATGGCGGCACCTGGCGCGGCGGCTTCACCGGCCCAGGCGACGGGGAGAACGGTAACCGCATCAACGCCTCCGACATGATGATGCAATGGGACATGGTGGGCGCCCAGCAGGTGCCCTCCGTCGCCCGCTCGTGGGAGGTCAGCGCCGATGGCAGGCGCACCACGCTGCATCTGCGCCGTGGCATGCGCTGGTCTGATGGCGCTCCCTTCACCGCCGATGACTTCGTCTTCTGGTTCGAGGAGATCTACCAGAACCGCGACCTGACCCGCGCGCCGATGCCGGAGATGCAGGTGGACGGCAAGCCTGGGCGCGTTGTGAAGATCGACGAAGTGACGGTCGCCTTCGAATTCGATTCACCGAATTTTCTCGTGGTGG
The DNA here is from genome assembly GCA_947478535.1 of Acetobacteraceae bacterium. The sequence continues at coordinate 8,500 of CANJXD010000125.1, read as the reverse complement.
AACAACTCGCAGCGCAGGCCGGCCTCGGCGGCCAATCCTACCGCCAATCCGGTGGTATCACCTATGGCGGTTACTCGCCGGCCCACTACCTCCGCAACTTCTTGCCGAAATTCTCCTCGCTGGAGGAAGTGAATCGCCGCGCCCGCGCCGCAGGCTACGAGAACTGGGTGCAGTACACACGCTTCGCGATGGACTGGCAGCTGAACCCCGCGCTGCCGACGCTCGGCCCCTGGCGCACCGTGCAGCCAATAAACACGCCGAGCTGGGTGATGGAGCGCAACCCCTATTACTGGATGGTGGACAGCGAGGGGAACCAGCTTCCCTACATCGATCGCGTGGTACTAACGCTGGCGGAGAACCTGGAAGTCATCAACCTCCGCGCCATCGCCGGCGAATTCGACATGCAGGCGCGGCACCTGCAACTCGCGAACCTGCCGGTGCTACTGGAAAACCGGCAGCGCGGTAACTACAGCATCCACATCGACCTCGCGACCTATGGCGCCGACTTCGCCATGCACCTGAATACCAGTTTCACGCAGGACGCCGAGATTGGGAAATGGCTGCGCAATGTCGATTTTCGGCGCGCCCTCTCCCTCGGCATCGATCGCGAGCAGCTCAATGAGACCTTCTGGCTCGGCCTAGGCACGCCCGGCTCCGTCGTCGTCTCCGAGGCTTCGCCTGAGAATCCAGGGGCGGAGTGGCGGCAGCGCTGGGCGACGCAGGATGTCGCGCGGGCCAATCGAATGCTGGACCAGATGGGCCTGAACCGGCGCGATTCCGCCGGCTTCCGCCTGCGCACGGATAACGGCCAGCGCCTGGTGCTGGAAGTGCTCGCGGTGCAGGGGCTGCAGCCCTATCCCCGGCAGATGGAGATGGTTGCACAACAGATGCGCCGCATCGGCATCGCGCTCGACGTGAAGGAGACGGAGCGCACGCTGGCCTACACGCGCGTTCGCAACAACCAGCACCAGATTTTCCCCTGGAGCAACTCCGGATCAGAGAAGCTGTTCCTGGTGCCGGCCTATGTCCTGCCGGTGGACCCTATCAATTCCGCCAACGGACCAGCCTACGCCGAGTGGTTCGCCTCCAACGGCGCGCGCGGCATCCAGCCGCAGGACCCGCTGGTGGTGCGCGCGCAACAGCTCTTTGCCTCTGCCTCCGGATTGCCGGAGGCCGAACGCAACCGTGTGGCGCAGGAGATCTGGCGCATCGCCGTGGAACAGGTCTGGTCGATCGGCATCGTCGGCGTCTCGCCCGGTTCCTTCGGCGTCCGTCTTGTGAGCAACCGTCTTGGCAACGTGCCGCGCCGCTTCTGCGTGGCGAACCACTGCCGCACGCCAAGCGGCGCCTATCCGCAGCAATGGTATTTCCGCCAATGACGAAAGAGCGCGCAGCGTGCTGAGATACCTTGCGCGCCGCCTTGTGCTGGCAGTGCTGACGACGGCGGCAATCTCCGTGCTGACCTTCGTCATCATCCAGTTGCCGCCTGGCGACTTCGTCGATGCCTACATCGTCCAGCTCACCATCAGCGGTAGCACTGTCTCCGCCGAGGAAGCGGAGTCACTTCGGGAGATGTATGGCCTCGGCCAGCCGATGCATGTGCAGTATCTCAAATGGATCAGCCGGTTCGTGATCGGCGATTTCGGCTACTCTATGGAATGGCGCCGGCCGGTGGCGGAGGTGATCGGCGACCGTATCTGGCTGACCCTCGCCGTTTCCGTCGCCGCGCTGGTGCTGACCTGGGGGCTGGCGCTACCGATCGGCATCTATTCCGCGGTGCGGCAGTATTCGCTGGGCGACTACGTCTTCACCTTCGTGGGCTTCATCGGCCTGGCGGTGCCGAATTTCCTACTAGCGCTGGTGCTGATGTATCTCGGCTACACCATGTTCGGCCTGAGCGTCGGCGGCCTGTTCTCCCCCGAGTATGAACGCGAGCCCTGGAGTGTCGGCAAGGTCATTGACTTACTGCAGCACATGATTCTGCCGGCCATCGTTCTGGCCACCGCCGGCACCGCGCACCTCATCCGCATCATGCGCGCCAATCTGCTGGACGAACTGCGCATGCCCTATGTCGTGGCGGCGCGCGCCAAAGGGCTGTCAGAGACGCGCGTGCTGATGAAGTACCCCGTGCGTGCGGCGCTGAACCCCTTCGCCAGTTCCATTGGCTACATCTTCCCGCAGATCGTCTCGGGCAGCATCATCGTCTCCCTCGTGCTGTCGCTGCCGACGGTCGGGCCGCTGCTGCTGCGCGCGCTAGTGGCACAGGATATGTTCCTCGCCGGCACCATCGTGCTGCTGCTGGGCGTATTGACGGTGATCGGCACCTTCATCTCCGACCTGGTGCTGATGTGGATCGACCCGCGCATCCGCATGCAGGCCGGCTGATGTCCGCGACGCAGCATGCCCCCGACAGATTGCCTATTCCCGGCGCCGAGGAGCTTACCGACGATCGGCTCGGCCAAGCGACTCAGCTCCGCCTGACCTGGTTGCGCTTCCGCCGTCACCGCGTCGCAGTGGCCAGCGGCATCGTCATCATCGCCTTCTACCTCGTCGCCGCCTTTGCCGACTTCCTCGCCACATCCGACCCGCATGCGACCGATGCGCGGCGCGGCTTCATCCCGCCCCAGGCCATCCGGTTTTTCGACGAGGGCGAGTTCCGCCCGCATGTCCTCGGCCTGCGTGGGGTGCGGGACATGCGGACCTTCCGGGTGAACTATGTGGTGGACCCGAACCGCAAACTGCCCGTTCGCATGTTCGTCCATGGTTACGAATACAATTTCCTGGGCCTCATCCCAACCGACATCCATTTACTGGGCATCGAGGGCGGCGGGGCGGCGGATGGTATCTTCCTGCTTGGCACCGATCAGCTCGGTCGCGACCTCTGGTCTCGCCTGCTTGTGGCGACGCGCATCTCCCTGCTGGTGGGGTTGGCGGGCGTCGCCGTCAGCCTGGTGCTCGGCATCCTGCTTGGCGGCATCTCTGGGCTTTATGGCGGCGTCGTCGATACCGTCATCCAGCGCTTTATCGAGATCCTGCGATCGGTTCCCACTATTCCGCTCTGGATGGGACTCGCTGCGGCGCTGCCATCGAGCTGGTCCACGCTCCAGGTCTATTTCGCCATTACGCTCATCATCTCTCTGATTGGCTGGACAGACCTTGCGCGCGTCGTACGTGGCCGCTTCCTGGCGTTGCGGGGCGAGGATTTTGTTATCGCGGCGGAACTCGCGGGCGCCAGCCGGGGGCGCGTCATCTTCCGCCACATGCTCCCCTCCTTCGCCAGCCATGTCATCGCCGCCACCAGCCTCGCGCTGCCGGCGATGATCATCAGCGAGACGTCCCTGAGCTTCCTCGGCCTCGGCCTGCGTCCGCCGGCGATCAGCTGGGGCATCCTGCTGCAGGATGCGCAGTCCATCCAGTCGCTCGCGCTGGCGCCCTGGCTTCTGATGGCGGCGGTACCCGTCATCGTCGTCATCCTCGCCTTCAACTTCCTGGGCGACGGGCTGCGCGACGCCGCCGATCCCTACGGATGATCATGACGACACTCCGCCCGGCTCTCTCCATCCGCGACCTCGTCGTGCATTTCGAGCAGGAGGAGGGCGTCGTCCGTGCGCTCGAAGGCGTCAGCCTCGATGCCTATCCTGGCCGCACCCTCGGCATTGTCGGCGAAAGCGGCTGCGGCAAGAGCGTGACGGCCCGCGCCGCGATGCGGCTCGAGGAGAAGCCCGGACGCATCCTCTCCGGCCGGATCCTGCTCGACCAGGGCGAGGGCATGCCGCCGCTTGATCTCGCCACGCTCGATCCACGCAGCAGCGCCATCCAGGACATTCGCGGCCGGCGCATCGGCCTGGTGTTCCAGGAACCGATGACCTCGCTCAGTGTACACTACAGCGTTGGCAATCAGGTGGGAGAGGTGCTGCGCCGCCATCGCGGCCTTTCGAAAGCCGCCGCCCGGGAAGGCGCCATCGCGCTGCTGCGGGAGGTCGGCATCCCCCGCCCCGAGCGCCGCGCCGACGAATACCCTTTCCAGCTCAGCGGCGGCCTCCGCCAGCGCGTCATGGTCGCGATGGCGCTGGCGGGCGAGCCCGACATCCTGATCGCGGACGAGCCCACCACCGCACTCGACGTAACGACGCAGGCGCAGATCCTGGACCTGATGCGCCGCCTGCAACGGGAACGGCAACTCGCTTTGATCCTCATCACGCACGACATGGGCGTGATCGCGGAAATGGCGACCGACGTAGCTGTCATGTATCTCGGCCGTGTCGTCGAGCATGGGCCGGTTGACCGCATCTTCCACGCGCCGCGCCACCCCTACACGCGCATGCTGCTGCGCTCCATCCCGAGCGTGCTGGCGGAGCCGCGCAGCCGCCTCGCCACCATTAGCGGATCTGTCCCGCACCCCTATCGCCGGCCGACCGGCTGCGCGTTCCACCCGCGCTGCCCGGATGCCATCCCCGGACGCTGCGACACCGCCATTCCGGTCGAAATGGTCCTGCCCGATGGGGGCGGCGTGAGGTGTTTCGCGGCCGAGCGCGAGGCGGAAACTGCGGCGGAGCGTGCGGCATGAAGCCCCCCGTCCTCGAAGTCCGCGACCTCACCAAGCATTTCCCGATCCGCCGCGGGCTGCTGCAACGCGTCGTCGGCCAGGTGCGCGCAGTCGATGGAGTCAGCCTGCAGGTGGCGCGTGGCGAGACGCTCTCCCTCGTCGGTGAGAGCGGCTGCGGCAAGACCACCGTTTCCCGCTGCATCCTCCGCGCCATGCCGCCTACGTCCGGCGAGATTCACTTCCAGCTCGGCGCTGATGGGCCAATCGTCGATGTCGCCGGCATGAAGCGCGCGAGGTTGCGCGGCGTGCGGCGCCACATGCAGATGATCTTCCAGGATCCCTATTCATCGCTCAATCCGCGCATGACCGTCGGCGACATTATTGCGGAGCCGCTTCTGGTGAACGCGATCGGCACGTCGGCCTCCCGCCGTGACCGCGTGCTGGAATTGCTGGACCTCGTGAAGCTGCCGCGGCTTGCCCTGTCGCGCTTCCCGCACGCATTCAGTGGTGGGCAGCGTCAACGCGTCGGCATTGCGCGCGCGCTGGCACTGAACCCGCACCTGGTGGTGGCGGACGAACCGGTCTCGGCCCTTGATGTCTCCGTGCAGGCGCAGGTGGTGAACCTGTTGCTGGAACTCCAGGAGCGGCTTGGCCTCGCTTACCTCTTTATCGCCCACGACCTCAGCGTGGTGAAGCACATGAGCGACCGGGTCGCCGTCATGTATGTCGGCCGTATCGTCGAACAGGCGCCGACGCGCCGCCTCTACGCCTCGCCGAAGCACCCCTACACAGAGGCGCTGCTCTCCGCCGTGCCGCAGCCCGATCCGCGCCGCCGCGCGGAACGCATGATCCTGCGCGGCGAGGTCGCGGACCCCGCCGACCCGCCGCCCGGCTGCGCCTTCCATCCGCGCTGCCCCTACGCCGTCGATCGCTGCCGCGTAGACGTGCCCGCGCTGGTCGATTCGGGCGACGGTCACCTCGTGCGCTGCCACCGTGCCGCCGAACTCACCCTCAAGGGCGTCGCATGAGCGCCGCCACCATCGGAGCCACCGCCATGTCCGTCACGCCATCCGAACTGCTCCGGAACAAGGTACGCGAGAAGCTGGCGCGCGACGAGGTCGTCGCTTCCATGACTGTGCGCCTCGTGCGCGGCGTGGAGATCGCACAGATCGCCGCCAGCGCCGGCTTCGACACGCTCTATGTTGACATGGAGCACGGCCCGCTTTCGCTCGACATGACCGGGCAGATATGTATGGCTGCCCTCGCGTGCGGCATCACGCCCTTCGTGCGTGTGCCCGCGCTGAGCGCCGACTACATCGGCCGCGTGCTCGATGCCGGATCACTCGGCATTATTGCGCCTCATGTGCGGTCGGCGCAGGAGGCGAGGGCGGTGGTGGAGATGGCGAAGTTCCCGCCGCTCGGCACGCGCTCCGCCGCCGGTCACATGCCGCATTTCGGCTACCGCCCTTTCCCGGCCACCGAGTCGAACCCCGTGCTGGATGCCGCCACCATGGTGATCCCGATGATCGAGACGCTGGACGCGCTCGAGAAGGTGGAGGAGATCGTAGCGGTGGAGGGCGTAGACATGCTGCTCGTCGGCACCAACGACCTCACGGCGGAGATGGGCATCCCGGGCGAGTTCGACCATCCGCAGGTCCGCGCCGCCTATGCGCGCATCATCGCCGCGGCGCGCGGGCGCGGTAAGCATGTCGGCATCGGCGGCCTGGCCGGGCGGCCCGACCTGACGGCCGAGTTCGTGAAGATGGGCGCGCGCTACGTCTCGACCGGCACGGATCTGGGCTTTCTGGTCGGTGCCTGCGCTGCCAAGGCCCGCGAAGTCCGTGCGATGGCAACGTGAACGGCGCGAAGCCGAGGGGAGGACTGGGATGAAACTAGCAAGGCGAAGCCTGCTGCTGGCGGGTGCTGCAAGCCTAGCGACACACAGCGTGCGCGCGCAGGGGCGCGACTGGCCGAACAGGTTGGTCCGCGTTATCGTCCCCTTTGCGCCTGGCGGCTCCACCGATGTCATGGGCCGACTCATCGCGGACCGCTTCGGCGCGATCTTTGGGCAGCCGTTCGTCGTGGAGAACCGGCCGGGTGCTGCGGGCATCATCGGCGTCGAAGGCGCGGCGCGCAGCCCGGCCGACGGCCACACGCTGCTAATCGGCACCATCAGCACTCATGCGATGAACGTGCCGCTCTATGGCGCCCGGCTTACCTACGACCCGCTGCGCGACTTCATCCCTGTGACACGCCTGTCTGGCGGTGTCAGCGCGGTGGTGGTGCATCCTTCGCTGCCGGTCACCGACCTCGCAAGCTTCATTGCCTATGCGAGGTCGCGGCCGGGCGAGCTCAACTACGGCTCCGGCGGACATGGCACGACCACGCACCTTGCGGCCGAGATGCTGAAGCACATGGCCGGCCTCGACATCGTCCATGTGCCGTTCCGTGCGCCGACAGCGGCAACCGTCGCGCTTGCCGGCGGCCAAGTGCAGGTGATGGTGGACACGCTGGTCGCCACGCGCGCGCTCGTGCGGGAGGGCAAGCTCCGCTTGCTGGCCATCACCTCGCCCGAGCGGCTGCCGGAACTCCCTGCCCTGCCCGCGGTGGCGGAACTGCTGCCTGGCTTCGAGCTGAACGGCTGGACCGGGCTCTTCGTGCCCACGGGCACACCGGCGCCGACCGTGGAACGGCTGGATGCGGCCGCCCGCGGCGTGTTGGCTGAGGCAGCGATCGTGCAGCGCGTCGAAGCCGCAGGCGCTAACCCGGCACCGCTCAGCCTAGCCGAGTTCGACGCCTTCATCCGTAGCGAGATCGCGCGCTGGACCAGCGTCGTCCGGGCAGCGAACATTTCGATTGACTAGGGCGGACTGCAGCAGGGCGCCGATCCGGAGGTAGCCGTGGCGGCGATGCGGGAGCACGATCTTCAGCCCAAGCGGCGGTGGCGTTACGTCGTGACCACCGACAGCGCTCACGCCGGGCCGATCTTCTCGAACCTGGCCAGGAATGCCATGCCTAAGCGCCGAACCAGCTGTGGGTTGCCAGCCGGGCCTGCGTAGCCATTCCTGGCGGCTTCGTCTACTTGGCCGCCATCTTCGACGCCTGGTCGCGCAAGGTCGTGGGCAATGCGATCAGCCGATCGATGGATGCCCGCATCGCCGTCGCCGCGCTCAAGGCGGTGATCCGAGGCCGTAACCCGCCGCAGGGCGGCATTCATCATTCGGACCGCGGGGCGCAACTTGGTCTCAACCGGGCGCTGCTGACCGCCCACGGCCTGGAAGGCTCGATGAGCTGCCGCGGCAATCTCTATGACAACGCCAAGGCCGAGAGCTTCATGAAGACGTTGAAGGTCGAGGCCGTCTACCTTGCGGCCTACAAGACCTTCGAGGACGTCACCGCCGACCTGCCGCGCTTCATCGATAAGGTTTACAACGAAAGGCGACTGTATCCCGCCTTGGGCTATCTCAGCCCCGCCCAGTTCGAGCGTCGACACGCCCGCCAGACGGTCAAAACAGAAGCCTGAAGCTGTCTACCCCCAGGGGCGCACTCCAGTTCGGTAGAAGTTATTGGGCGCTGTTTGACAGCCCTGGCTCGGCAGAGGCACGGGTGCTCAGGATGCGGTGCCGCTCGGCCCATTCTGAGACGGTGAGCTGCGGCGGCGGGCGGAGCATGGCGCCCACGCGCCGGCGCACATGCTCACGGCTGCGGAGACCGGTCCCCTCCGAGGCCTGCTGGATCGAAGCGATCGGCCGCCTCCGTCAGCAGGTCGTTGATGTGGCTCTGCAGGATGGTCTGCAGGAGATGCGGGTCGACGCTGATCTCGGCCGCGATCAAGCCCGAGACGCGGGCCGGCCAGTTCAGCAGCGCGTCGCGCATGGTGCTGCCGATCTCGTCGAGCGCGGCATTGGCCTCGGTGACGTCGAGCAGGCGGCGCTTGGTCTCATCCAGCGAGAG
>CANJXD010000124.1 GCA_947478535.1 Acetobacteraceae bacterium | reverse complement strand
CGCTGGATGTGGAGGCGGCGCGGCGCGCCATCGCGACCGTCGCGGCACCGCTTGGGCTTTCGGTGGAGGATGCGGCCTGGGGCATCCACAAGGTGGTCGTGGAAAGCATGGCCGCGGCCGCGCGCGTGCATCTGGTGGAAAAGGGCAAGGACCCACGGCGATACGCGATGGTGGGCTTCGGCGGCGCCGGGCCGGCCCATGCCGCCGATGTCGCGCGCGCGATGGGGGTGAAGGAGGTGATCATCCCGCCGGCCTCCGGCGCCGCCTCGGCGCTCGGCTTCCTCGCCGCGCCGCTGTCCTTCGATGGGGTGCGCAGCTTCGCGGTGGAGTTCCGCGCGGGCTTCGACGCGGGGGCGATCAACGCGCTGCTGTTCGACCTTGAAGCGGATGGGCGGCGCCGGCTCGCGGAAGCCGGGATCGCCGCGGGCGATGTGGTCGTGGAACGCAGCGCCGATATGCGCCTCGTCGGCCAGATGCACGATATCGCGGTGCGGCTGCCGGCCGGCGCCTTGGATGAAGCGGCGCTGCCGGCCATCCGCGCCGCCTTCGCTGCCGCCTATTCCGCGCGCTACACCCGCGTGCCGGAGGATGCGCGCATCGAGGCGGTGAATTTCCGGCTGCGCTGCGCAGGGCCGACGCCGGTGCTGCCGATGGCCGGCGCCGCGGGTGCCGCGGTGGGCGCGCATCTCAAGGGCCGGCGCATGGCCGGCTTCGGGCATGGCGCGGTGGAAGCCACGGTGCATGACCGCTACGCGCTGCGCCCGGGCGATGTCATCGACGGCCCCGCCATCATCGAGGAACGCGAATCCACCACCGTCGTCCCGCCCGGCGATCGCGTGGTGGTCGATGCCGCGCTGAACCTGCGGATGGAGATCGCAGCGACCCGGGCCGGTGCCGCACTGGTGACGGCGGCGATGGACCGCGCGGAGGCGATCCGTCGCATCGCCGCCGATCCGATCGGGCTGGAGATCATGTGGTCCCGCCTGGTCAATGTGGTGGAGGAGATGTGGCTGACGGTCTGCCGCACCGCCTTCTCCCTCGTCATCTCGGAATCCCAGGATTTCGCCTGCGAGCTGCTGGACCATCTGGGGGAGCCGCTGGCGCATTCGCCGCGCGCCATGCCGGTGTTCAACCTGACTCTGCCCCGCGCGGTGAAGGCGCTGCTCGCGCGCTACCCCGCGGAGACTCTGAAGCCCGGCGATGTGCTGGTGACGAATGATCCCTGGCTCTGCGCCGGGCATCTGTTCGATATCGCCGTGGTCACGCCGGTCTTCCGGGGCGGCCAACTGGTCGGTCTGATGGGGACGGTCGGCCATGTCTCCGATATCGGCGGCACCAAGGATTCGATGCGGGCGCGGGAGATCTATGAGGAAGGCTTCCAGATCCCGCCGATGAAGCTGGTGGAGGCAGGCCGGCCGAACGAGACGCTGTTTCGTCTGCTGTTCGAGAATGTGCGGAACGGCGATCAGGTGGTGGGGGATGTGCAGTCCTTCATCACGGCGAACGCGATCGGCGCCGAACGCCTGCTGGCCTTCATGGACGATTACGGCATGGAGGAACTCGGCGCGCTGGCGGAGGTGGTGCAGGGCCTGTCGGAAAAGGCGATGCGCGATGCGATCCGCGCGCTGCCCGATGGCACCTATACCGCGACCATCGCCAACAACCCGTTCGGGACGCTGATGCACTATCCCGTCGCGATCACCGTCAGCGGCGATGCCATGGAGATCGACTTCGCCGGCGCGCCGCCGCAGGTGGCCCAGGGAGGCATCAATTGCACGATGAACTACACCGCCGCGCATGCGACCTATCCGCTGAAATGCATGCTGACGCCGGGCGTGCGGGGCAATGCCGGCTGCTACCGGCCCTTCACGGTGAAGGCGCCGGAGGGCAGCATCCTGAACTGCGCGAGGCCGGCTTCGGTGAATATCCGCACTCGGACGGGCTGGTACCTGGCGCCGGTGATCTTCCGGGCGCTGGAACATGCGGCGCCACGCCAGGTGCAGGCCTTCACGGGGCTTGCCGTCGCGGCCACGATCTATGGGCAGGATGGCAGCGGCCGATACTACTCGGACATGCTGTTCTGCGGTGGTGGGCAGGGCGCCTCCGATGGCGGGGATGGGCTTTCGGCCATGCTCTGGCCGACCTCGGCGTCCAATACCTCGATCGAGATGCTGGAATCCCGCGTGCCGGTTGTGGTGATGGAAAAGACCTTCGATGCCGATTCCGGTGGTGCCGGCCGGCATCGCGGCGGGCTGGGCCAGACCGTGCGGCTCCGCAAGCGCCATGATGACGGGCTCGCGATGCTCGTCTCCGTCTATCCCGAGGGGGTGCGGAACCCGATTCCGGGCCTCGCCGGCGGGGCCGCGGGGGGCGGCGCGATGGGACGGGTGCTGGATGCGAAGGCGGGGGGAGCCCATGATTGCGGCACCGGGCAACTCGTGGAGTTGACGCGGGCCGATCAGGTGGTTGAGCTGACCCTGGCAGGCGGCGCAGGATACGGGCAGGCAGGGGACCGCGCGCCGGATGCGCTGGCGCGAGATCTCGCAATGGGCTTCGTCACGCCGGAAGCGGCGCGGCGCGACTACGGGCAGGCAATCTGATGGACAAGGAGACGGGCATGACGACGATGATCCCGGGCGGGCTTTCGCGCCGCGCCCTTCTGGCGACCGCAGCCGGTGGCCTCGGTGCGCTGACGCTGCCGGATGCCGCTTTTGCGCAGACCGGCGGGCGGCGCATCCTGGTGATCGCCTCGAACCAGGATATCCCGAACCTCGATCCGCATCTGGCGTCGGGCTACTCCATCACGATGATGATGCGGAACACCTATGACGCGCTGGTGCGGGTCGAGGGTATTCCGACGCGGCCCGTGCCGCATCTCGCCACGAGCTGGACCGTCTCGCCCGACGGCATGATCTATGAATTCAAGCTCGACCCGGCGGCGAAGTTCCAGGATGGCGGCGCGCTGACGGCGGAGGATGTCGTCTATTCCTTCCAGCGCCTGCTCCGGCTCAATCGCGGCAATGCCTGGATGATCCAGGGCGTCGTCACGATGCAGGGCGTCACGGCGGTGGATGCGGGCACGGTGCGTTTCGCGCTGGCCAAGCCGTTCTCCGCCTTCCTGCAGGTGCTGCCCTGGATGTGGGTTGTCTCGAAGAAGCAGGTGGAGGCCAATCTCGGCAGCGATGACGGCCAGACCTGGCTGCGCAGCAACCTCGCCGCCTCCGGCCCCTTCCGCCTGCGCCGCAACGAGCCGGGCAACCTCTATGAGCTCGAGCGCGTGGCGAATGCGTGGAAGCCCGGCGGCGGCAACCTGACCGGCGCCATCTGGCGCATCGTGCGGGAGACGGCGACGCAGCGCCTGCTGCTGCAGCGCGGCGAGGCGCATATCGCCGTGGACCTGACGAGCGAGGACATGGATGCGCTGCGCGATCGTCCCGGCATCGTGCGGGTGATCGAGCCGGAATACCGCACCTTCTCCATCAAGCTGAACACGGAACATGGGCCGCTGAAGGATGTGGAACTGCGCCGCGCCATTTCCTGCGCGACCAACTACCAGGCCATCGCCGATGTCGCGGGCTATGCGGATCTGATGGTGGGCCCGCTGCCGAACGGCATCCTCGGCCACAACCCGGACATGCCGGTCTATCGGATGGACATGGCGAAGGCGCGGGAACACCTGGCGAAGTCCAGCACCCCGAATGGCGGCATCAAGCTGACGATGGTGCATGTGGCCGGGCTCGACCAGCAGCGGCGCTGGGGGCTGATCATGCTGGACAGCTTGAAGCAGTTGAACATCGAGCTGGAGATCAAGCCGCAGAACTGGCCGGACATGGTCGCTTCCTGCCGGTCGCCGGAGACCTTCCCGGATCTGTTCCCGGTCTATCAGACCGCGAATTACGGCGACCCCGACAACATCGCCTTCGCGGCCTACCACTCCTCCCGCAACGGCAACTGGCAGAACGCCGTCTACAAGAACCCGGCGGTCGATGCGCTGATCGAGGAAGGTCGCTCGGAGCCGGATGAGGCGAAGCGCATTGCGCTTTATCGCCGCTTCCAGGACCAGGTGGTGGCGGATGCGCCGGACATCTTCGGCGTGCTGGAACGCCGCAAGCTGGCGCTGCGGGACAATGTGCAGGGCTTCCGCTTCGTACCCGTCGCGTCCAACGCCATCGAGGTCGCGGGACTTTCCTTGCGATGAATGATGCGGCAGGAGGCAGCGCATGATCCGCTTCCTGCTGCGACGGCTGCTGCTGACGATCCCCGTGCTGGTCGGGTTGACGGCGCTGGTCTTCGTCATCGGCCGCATGCTGCCGGGGGACCCCGTGGCGCTGGCCGCGGGCCCCAATGCGAGTGCGGCGGAGATCGCCGATGTCGCGCGCGAATTCGGGCTCGATCGTCCGTTGCTGACGCAATATGGCAGCTACCTCTCAGGGCTGACGCGCGGCGATTTCGGCGTGTCCATCTTCACGCGGCGACCGGTGGCGGAGGACCTCATCGCCTTCCTGCCGGCGACGCTTGAACTCGTCTTCGCCGCGATGGCCCTGGCGGTCGGCATCGGCCTGCCGCTCGGGCTGGCGACGGCGGTGTGGCGGGACCGTTGGCCTGACAGCCTGTCCCGTATCGGCGCGCTCGGTGCGATCTCCATGCCGCGCTTCTTCCTCGGCCTGCTGCTGCAACTTGGCTTTGCGATGTGGCTGGGGTGGCTACCGCTTTCCGGCCGCTTCCCGATCACGGAGGACCCGCCGCCCCTGCTTACGGGGTTCCTGACTATTGATGCGCTGGCGGCGGGCGACCTCGCGGCGTTTTCCCTCGCCTGCCAGCATCTGCTGCTGCCGTCGCTGGCCATGGCGCTGTCGCCGCTCGCGACCATCATGCGGATGATGCGGGCATCGACGCTGGAAGTGCTGGAACAGGATTACGTGCTGACGGAACGCGCGCTCGGCCTTTCGCAACCGCTGATCCTGTTCAAGTATGTCAGCCGCAACGCGGTGGCGGCGACACTGACGGTGATCGGGCTCTATTTCGGCTGGCTGCTTGGCGGCACGGTGCTGGTGGAGACGGTGTTCGATTGGCCGGGCATCGGCCTCTATGCGACGAAATCCGTGGTCAGCCAGGATTTCATGCCGGTGATCGGGGTGACGCTGGTGATCGGCACGATCTTCGTCTTCTCGAATCTGCTGGTCGATGCCGTGCAGGGCTGGGTGAACCCGAAGGTACGCGTGGAATGAGTGCCACCGTCGCGGCACCCCGCCAGGCGTTCCGCCGCGCCGCCTATCGCTTTTCCCGCAGTTGGCTGTCCGTGCTCGGGCTGGTGATGGTGGCGCTGCTGCTGGTGCTGGCCGTGGCGGGCCCCTGGATCGCGCCCTATCCCGAGCATATCGCGGGCGCCGTGAACACGCCCGCGCGCTTCCAACCGCCATCGCTCGCGCATCCCTTCGGCACGAATGAGGTGGGGCAGGATGTGCTGTCCCTCGTGCTGGCGGGCGCGCGGGTTTCGATCGTCGCGGGGCTGGCGGTGGTGCTGATCGGCACGCTGGTCGGCACGGTGGTGGGCGCGATCGCGGGCTATGCCGGCGGATGGGTGGATGAGGTCCTGATGCGCCTCGCGGACCTCAAGCTGACGGTGCCGGGGCTGATGCTGGCGATGGTGGTGGCGGCGGCGCTGGGGGCGGGGATGGTCAACATGGTCATCGCCATCTCGCTGTCCTGGTGGCCGGGCTATGCGCGGCTGGTGCGGACCGAGGTGATGGCGCGGCGTGAGGAGTTGTTCGTCACCGCCGCGCGCGCCATTGGCGCGTCCGGCGCGCGCATCCTGTTCCGCCACATCCTGCCGAACATCGCGACGCCGGTGATCGTGAAGATGTCGCTCGACATGGGCTTCGCGATCCTGACGGTCGCCTCGCTCGGCTTCATCGGCATCGGCGTGCGGCCGCCAACGCCGGAATGGGGCGCGATGCTGTCCGTCGCCCGCGGCTATATGCCGGATTTCTGGTGGATGGCGCTGGCGCCGGGCAGCGCGATCTTCGTCGCGGTGTTCGGCTTCAACCTGCTCGGCGATGGGCTGCGGGACCTGTTCGACCCGAAGGCGCGGCGCTGATGGCGCTGCTCGAAATCCAGGGCCTGCATCTCGGCATGCAGAGCTTCGATGGCGAGGCGCGGGTGCTGAACGGCATCGACCTGACCATCGAGCGCGGCGAGGTCTGGGGCGTGGTGGGGGAGACCGGTTGCGGCAAGTCGCTCACCGGCCTTTCCGTCTCCCGCCTCGTGCCCAGCCCGCCGGTGCGGTATCGCGCCGGGCGCATCCTGTTCGAGGGCCAGGACGTATTGGCTCTGCCGGAAAGCGAATTGCGGAAACTGCGGGGGCGGCGGATCGGGATGATCTTCCAGGACCCGACGACGAATTTGAACCCGAGCTTCCGCATCGGCGACCAGTTGGTGGATGTGGCACTCGCCGCGGCGCGCGTCAGCCCGGAAATCCTCGACGGCAGGCCATCACGCCGCGCCGCGCGGGCGCTGGCGGCGCGGATGCTGGACAAGGTCGGCATCCCCGATGCGGCCTCGCGACTCGATGACTATCCGCACCAGTTCTCCGGCGGCATGCGCCAGCGCGTGCTGATCGCCATGGCGCTGATCGGCCGGCCCGCGCTGCTGATCGCGGATGAACCAACGACGGCGCTCGATGTCTCCGTCCAGGCGCAGGTTCTCGCCTTGCTGAAGGCGATGGTGGCGGAGGCGGGGATGGCGGTGATGCTCATTACCCACAGCCTCGGCGTCGTCGCGCAGAGCTGTTCGCATGTCGCGGTGATGTATGCCGGCAATATCGTCGAACGCGGCCGCGTGGCGCAGGTCATCGGTGCGCCGCGCCACCCCTATACGCGGGCGCTGCTGGACGCGATCCCGACTCGGGATGTCGCGCGCGGGGCCTTGCGCGGCCTCGGCGGCAGCGTGCCGGACCTCCTGGCGCCGCCGCCGGGCTGCCGTTTCGCGCCACGCTGCGCCCTGGCGGAGCCGCGTTGCGCGCTGGCCGTGCCCGCCACAAGGGAAGTCGCGCCCGGGCATGGCGTCGCTTGCGTGCTCGCCGATGCTTGATGTCGAGAACCTCACCAAGCGCTTCACGCGCGGCGGCTTCCTGCGACGGATGCCGCCAGTGCTGGCGTTGGATGATGTGAGCCTCGCCGTCGGCAAGGGGGAAAGCTTCGGCCTGGTCGGCGAAAGCGGGTCTGGCAAATCGACGCTGGCGCGCTGCATCCTGCGGCTCGATGCGCCGAGTGCGGGCCGCATCCTGTTCGAGGGCGAGGACATGGCGCGGCTGACGCCCGCCGCGATGCGCCATTTGCGGGCGCGCATCCAGGTGGTGTGGCAGGACCCCTACGCCTCGCTCAACCCGCGCATGTCGGTGCATGACATCGTGACGGAGCCGATGCTGATCCACCGCGCCAGCATGGGCCTCGATGGGCGCGGCCGGACGGAGCGTGCGGCGGTACTGCTCGCGCAGGTCGGGCTTGGGCCGCAATATCTGCACCGATACCCCCATGAATTCAGCGGCGGCCAGCGCCAGCGCATCGGCATCGCCCGTGCGCTGGCGACCAACCCTGCGCTGCTGCTGCTGGATGAGCCGACGAGCGCGCTGGATGTGTCCGTGCAGGCGCAGGTGCTGAACCTGCTGATCGACTTGCAGGCCCGGCTGGGGCTGACCTATTTTTTCATCAGCCACGACCTCGCCGTCATCCGCTATATCTGCGATCGCGTCGCGATCCTGCATCGCGGCGTGCTGGTGGAGCAGGGGCCGGCGGCGGCGATCTTCGACAACCCGCAAAGCGACCACGCGCGCACACTGCTGGCCGCGATGCCGGAAGTGGCCGTGCTTCAGGAGGATTATCCGCGATGAAGCTGCTGCGATTCTCGACCGGCGGTGCCGCGCAATACGGCCTGGTGGAAGGTGGGGAGGTCGTCGCCTTGCCGGCCGCGACGATGGCGGAGGCAATGGCCTGCACGGATGCGAACGGGCCGCGCTATCGCCTGGCCGGCATCACGCTGCTGAACCCCCTGCCGGAGGCGCGGCTGTTCTGCATCGGCCTGAACTACCCGAAGCCGCATCCGCTGGGCGGCGAGGTGAAGGGGCCGGCCAATATCTCCTTCTTCATCAAGCACCAGGCGTCGCTGGTGGCGACGGAGGAGGCGCTGCAGCCCCCCGGCGTATCGGAGCAGTTCGACTACGAATGCGAATTGGCAGTGGTGATCGGCCGCGCCGGTCATCGCATCGCGGAGGCCGATGCGATGGGCCATGTCGGCGGCTACACCATCGTCAATGACGGGTCCGTGCGGGACTGGCAGGCGCATAGCGTCGCCGCGGGGAAGAATTTCTGGCGCTCCGGCAGCATCGGCCCCTGCGTGGTGACGGCTGACGACGTGCCGGCATGGCAGGATCTGCGCCTTCAGACGCGGCTGAACGGCGCGGTGGTTCAGGACAGCCTGGCAGGGGCCATGTTCTTCGGCATTCCGAGGCTGATCGCCTATCTCTCCACCATCACGCCGCTGCTGCCGGGCGATGTCATCGCCACCGGGTCTCCGGAAGGTACGGGGGCGACGCAGAAGCCGCCGCGATTCCTCCGCAGTGGCGATGCCATCGAGTTCGACGTCGATGCCATCGGCACGCTGCGGCATAGGGTTGCGTGATCCTTCTCGCACGGGGATCGCGCGTGAAGGGTCAGACCGCGTCGGGCTGGTTCTCCGGCGCGGTGTCGCGGAAGGCGGACAGGTCCATGCAGGCGGCCTCGATCCGCAGCACGGTCGGATAGGCCGCGAGGTCCGTCCCGAAGCGCCGAGCGTTGCCGAGCTGCGGGATGAGGCAGAGATCGGCGAGGCCCGGCGCGTCGCCATGGCAGAAGCGGCCGGTCCCAGGTTCGGCCAGGCGTGCCTCGAAGGCGGCGAGGCCAGGCTCGATCCAGGCGCGGGCGAAAGCATCGATACCCGCTTGCTCCTGCCCATATTCCCGCTTCAGGTATTGAAGAACGCGCAGGTTCTGCAGCGGGTGGGTGTCGCTCGCAATGATCTGTGCCAGCGCGCGCACCCGGGCGCGGGACCAGGGATCGGGCGGCAGCAAGGCGGGCAGGGGGTGGGTTTCCTCCAGCCATTCGAGGATGGCGAGGGACTGCGTCAGCACCCCCTGGCCCGGCACTTCCAGTGCCGGCACCAGGCCCTGCGGGTTCAGCGCCGTATAGGCCGCTGCCCGTTGGTCACCAGCGCGCAGATTGTAGGCGGCCTGGCGGCAGGCTAGGCCCTTGATCCGTAGAGCGATCCGGACCCGCCAGGCGGCGGAGGAGCGAAAGAACCCGTGCAGCAGCATGTCAGCCTGGTCGGTCATGATCGTTCCTCGCCCGTGGCATGGCCCCGTTGCGTCGCTCCCGTTGCATCGTCGGGTTGCTGTTGGCATCGTCAGCCCTTGCGCGACAACGCGCCAGGGGGGAAAGGCTCGTCAGCATGTTCGCGTCGAAAGCGATGATGGTAGGGCGCAGGCGGGGGGTGGCGAGGCATGGCTGATACGGGCGCTTCCCTGCGCCAGGCCGCGCGGGCCGGGGATGGCAGGCCGAGCGCGGGCCGGGTTCCCGGCGTGCTGGAAGCCCATCTGGTGGTGCTGCCTGCCTCCCTGGCGCGGGAATTCGTGGCCTTCTGCGAGGATAATCCGCTGGCCTGCCCGGTGCTGTCCGTGGGCAAGCCGGGGGACCCGATGCTGGCCTCGCTCGGTGCCGATATCGATGCGCGGACCGATGCGCCGGCCTATCTGCTGGGCGCCGGCGGGATGCTGCGCCCCGAGGCGGAACTCATGGATGTGTGGGAGAAGGATTCGGTCGTCATCGCCCTCGCGGGCTGGTCGGCCGCGGCCTATGCGATGGCGGTGGCCGGCATCCGCTTCCGCGAACCGGCGCCGGGGCAGGTGGAGCCGACCTATCGCAGCTGGATTCCCGTGGCGCCGGTGGCGCGCTTCAACGGCGACCTCGCGGTGTCCATGCGGCCGGTGGACCGCGATGATGTGCGGCGCGCCTCCTCCATCGCCGGGCGCATCCAGCAGGGGCCGGGCGCGCCGATCCATCGCGGCCATCCCGCCCATCTCGGCGTGCTGGATGCGCTGATGCCGGATTGGGGGGAGGCCGTGCCGCCCCGCAGCGGGGAGGAATGCCTGTTCTGGGCCAGCCCCGTGACGGCGCTGACCGTGCTGGAAGCGGCGAGGCTGCCCTTCTTCGCGACCACGGCACCGGGCTGCCCGGTGGTGACGGATATCCGGGTGGATCAGCCGCGCTGGCGCTGAGTGCGGCGGCCGGGCTCGGGCAGGTCCTCGGCCACCATCGGCTGCTCGGCGAGGGCGGCCATCAGTGCTGCCTTGTTGCCCTCGATCAACGCGCGCCCCGCAGCTTCGGCGGCGATGCCATCGCCGAGCCGGATGGCGGTGGCGAGCATCACGCCGCGCTCATACCAGGCGCGGCGTTCGCGCGGCGTGCGATAGTGGAGCGGGGCATAGAGACGCAGCGCCTGCAGGGCGACGCGGCGGTAGCTTTCCTCCAGCCGCGCGCTGCCGCAATGGAGCAGGATGAACTGCACGGCGGGGCCACCCACGGCGACGCAATCCGCCGGCGTCGCCGCCTCCGGCGGCAGGCCGCACCAGAGCGAGGCACGCAGCGCCGCATACTCCTCCCGCAGCGGTTCCGGCATGGCGGCGAAGCGGTGCAGCGCGAGGCCGTAGAGCGCGCCGCGGATGTCGTAGATCTCCGCGATGTCGGCCGGCGAGAAGGCGATGACGCGCACGCCGCCCCGGCGCGGGGCGGGGGTGGCCAGGCCCTCCCGCACCAGGGCACCCAGGGCTTCCCGGATCGTGCCGCGGGAGACGCCGAATTCGGCGGCGAGGTCCTCCTCCCACAGTCTTTCGCCGGGCCGGCGGCGGCCTTCCGCCACCTGCACGGTCAGCGCCCGCGCCACCACGGCGGCACGGGGCAGGGGGATGGCTCCCTCCGTCATTCCATGCGGATGCCGGTGGCCTGCACCACCTCGCGGTAGCGGGCGCGCTCCCCCTGGATGAAGGCGGCGTACTCCGCGATGGTCGAGCCCACGGGTTCCGCGCCGTTGGCAAGGAAGATGCGCCGCACATCCGTGTCGGCCGCGGCGCGGCGGCCGGCCTCATTGAGGGTGGCGATGATGGCGGGTGGCGTGCCGCGTGGCGCAACCAGCCCGACCGTGTTCGACATGTCGAAGCCGGGAAAGCCCGCTTCCGCCAGGGTGGGCACATCCGGCAGCGCCGCGCTCCGCTGAGGGATGGAGACGGCGAGGATGCGAAGCCGCCCGTCGCGCGCCTGGGCCAGGACGGGCGGCAGGCCGGACACGACCGCGTTCACGACGCCCGCTGCGGCATCGGCGACCGCCGGCCCAGTACCGCGATAGGTGACGTGCGCCACTTCGATCCCGGCCTGCAGCGCCAGGTAGGCCCCTGTCATGTGCATGACGCCACCGACGCCGGAATTGGCCAGGTTGATCAGCCCTGGCCGTGCCTTCGCCAGGGCAATGAATTCCTGGATCGTCTCGACCTGAAGGCTGGGATGCACGGCGATGCAGACCGGCGTGATGCCAAGCAGCGTGATGAGGTCGAAATCGCGGGCGGGATCGTAGGGCAGGTTTGCTTCCAGCAGCGGCTTCAGTGACATCTCGCTGCCGGTCGCGAAGAGCAGCGTGGTACCATCCGGCCGAGCTTGCGCGACGGCGAGGGAGCCGATGGTGCCGTTCCCGCCGCCCCGGTTCTCCACCACGATGTTCTGGCCGAGGATCTCCCCGAGTTTCAAGGCGACGGCACGGGCCATCAGGTCCGAGCCACCACCAGCGGCGTAGGCGACGACGAGGCGGATCGGCCGCCCCTGGGCGAGGGCGCCGCCCGCCGCGAGCAGGGCGGGCGCGGCCAGCAGCGTGCGGCGGCGCATCGCGGGGCCCCCCATCACGCCGCTGCCGGCGGCGGGGTATAGGCCATGCGTTCGCGCTGGCGGATCGCCGCATCGCCGCCGAAGCGTTCCTTCATGACCTCCTGCGCTGCCTTGGCTTCCGCATCCACCGCGTCAGGGTCGAGGATCGTGCGCAGCCGCGCCTCCATCGCCGCGAGCGTTGCGGCATGGGCAGGATCGGCCGCGAGGTCGTGCAACTCCTCCGGATCCGTCTCCAGGTCGAAAAGCTGCGGTGGCGCGTTGACGTAGTGGACGTATTTGTGGCGCAACGTCCGCAGCATGTAGAAGCCATCCGGCGCATTCGTGTGCAGTTGCGACAGCGCTGCAAGGTCCCGCG
>CANJXD010000123.1 GCA_947478535.1 Acetobacteraceae bacterium | reverse complement strand
CTATCCGGCCTGACTGATACCCCCTGCTTGACCGGGTGCCCCCCGGCTGGTCGCATGATCGCCGCACGGCAAGGAACCAAACAGATGCGCGCATGGGCAGTGGTGGAGACGGGCAAGCCGCTCCAGGAAATCGAACTGCCGACCCCGGTGCCGACCGGCAAGCAGGTGCTGCTGGAAGTCACCCATGCCGGCGTCTGCCATTCCGACCTGCATATCTGGGAAGGCGAATACGACCTCGGCAGCCGGGGCAAGATGAAGCTCTCCGACCGCGGGGTGAAGCTGCCGCTGGCGATGGGGCATGAGACGGTCGGCCGCGTCATCGCCTGGGGGCCGGAGGCGGAGGGCCATGGCCTCGCCGTTGGGCAATCCCGCATCGTCTTCCCCTGGGTCGGCTGCGGCACCTGCGCCCGCTGCCGGGCGGAGGAGGACAATATGTGCCTGAACGGCAAGGCCATCGGCATCTTCCAGCACGGCGGCTACGCCACCCATGTGCTGGTGCCGGAACCCCGCCACCTGGTCGATCCCGGTAACCTCGACCCCGCCTTGGCCGCGACCTATGCCTGTTCCGGCATCACCGTCTATTCCGCCATCAACAAGGTCCTGCCGCTGGAGCCAGACGAGCCCATCGTGCTGGTGGGCGCCGGCGGGCTTGGCCTGCAGGCCATCGCGGTGCTGAAGGCGCTCGGCCATCGGCGCATCGTCTCGGTCGATATCAGCCCCGCGAAGCTGGCGGCGGCGACGGCGGAGGGGGCCTCCGACACGCTGGATGCGAGCCAGGACAAGGTGACGCAGCGCCTGATGGACCTCTGCGGCGGCCCGGTCATGGCGATCATCGACCTGGTGAATGGCAGCGCCACGGCGCGCTTCGCCTTCGATGCCCTGGCCAAGGGCGGCAAGCTCATCCAGGTCGGCCTGTTCGGCGGTGAACTCGCCCTGCCGCTGCCGCTGATGGCGATGAAGGCGGTGACCATCCAGGGCAGCTATGTCGGCAACCCCAAGGAATTGCGCGCTTTGGTCGCCATCGGCCAATCCGGTGCGCTGCCCTCCATCCCCATCACGCGGGAACCGCTGGCGAATGCCGACAGCGCGCTGATGCGCCTGCATGCCGGCAAGGTCACCGGCCGCATCGTACTGACCGCCGAAGGTGTCTGACGGGCAGCAAACCCGTCGGGGATGCCACCACCCTGATACCGCCGGGGCGGGGAGTGCTCTACACTCCGCCCCATGCCCGAAACCCGGCATGCGCCCGAGGCCAGCCCCCCCTTCGTGCCGCCCTTTCCCGCCCGGCCCCTCCGCCTGGCGGGGGTCGTTCGGCTGCTCGCCGAGGGCCGCCGAAACTGGCTGGCCATCTGGCCGCGCGGCATCTTCGAACGGGATATCGTGTTCCGCCGGGTCGCCTTCCGCAGCATGGTCATCTGCAACAGCCCGGAGACCGTCTCCGAGGCCTTTGTCGAGCAGCATGAGGCGTTCCAGCGCAAATCCCCCGCCCATCGGCGCGCCCTCGCGCCCTTGCTGGGCGATGGCCTGTTCGTCTCGGACGGCGCGCTGTGGAAGGAACGCCGCCGCGTCGTAGCCCCGGTCACCCATCCCACGCGCCTGCCGGAACTCGCCCCCGCGATGACGGAAGCCGCCGCGGATAGGGCCGCGGCCTGGCGGCGCCACCCCGCCGAACAGCCGCTCGACGTGCTGGCGGAGATGGGGCGGCTGACGGCGGAGATCATCTGCCGCACCATCTTCGGCCGCGGGCTCGGCGCGGACGCCGCGGCCACCGTCGTCGCCGCCTTCGCGGACTATCAGGCGCATATCGGCAAGGCGGACATCGTCTCCCTGCTCGGCCTGCCGGACTGGCTGCCGCACCCCATCGGTCGGCGCGCCCGGGCGGCCGCCTCGCGCATCCATGGCGTCGTCGATGGGCTGATCAGCGGCATCCTCGACGATGCGGCGGGGGAGGCCTCGCTGATCCGATCCATGGCGGAGGCGAAGGTGCCCGGTACCGATGCGCCGATGGACCGCCGGGCCTTCCGCAACGAGGCCATCGTGCTGTTCATGGCGGGGCATGAGACCACGGCCAATGTCCTGGCCTGGGCGCTGTTCATCCTGAGCCAGGATGGCGCCAGCGCGGCGCGGCTGGAGGCCGAACTCGCCAGCGTGCTCGCCGGCCGCCCCGCCATGCTGGGGGACCTGGACAGCCTGCCCTTCACCCGCGCGGTGCTGGAGGAGACGATGCGGCTCTACCCGCCCGTCCCCTTCCTGACGCGGGAGGCCGTGGTCGCGGGCACAATCGCCGGGAGGCCGATCCGCAAGGGGACCATCATCGTCGTCTCCCCCTGGCTGCTGCATCGCCGGCCGCAATTGTGGGACCAGCCGGACGCCTTCATCCCGGACCGCTTCCTGCCCGGCGCCCCCCGGCCACCCCGCCATGGCTACATCCCCTTCAGCACCGGCCCCCGCGTCTGCACCGGCCAGCAACTGGGGCTGGCGGAGGCGATGATCTGCCTCGCCACGCTATGGCAGGCCGTGCGCCTCGAACTCGTGGAGGGGACGGAGGTCATGCCCGTCGCGCGCCTCACCCTGCGGCCGGGGGAGACGCTGCCGATGCGGGTGATCCCGCGTGGTTGATGAGCTCTACCGCCCACCCCCCTGGCGATGGGCGGAGCGGGAGGCGCTGCGCCGCTACTGGTTGCGGGACCCGCTGCTGGGCCTGGCCGACGTCGTGCCGCACCACCTGCTGCGCCTGCTGCCGACGGAGGCCGCCTCCGCCATCGGGCAGCGCCTGTCGCGCAATGCCGGGCTGAAGCGGCCGGAGGGCTGCGCCAATGCCCTGGCGCTTCTGCGGCATCTGCGGCCCGAGGCTGATGAGGCGACGCTCGCCGCGCTGCTGGCGGCGCATTGGGCGCATCTCGGCCGATGCCTGACGGAATTCTCCGCCCTGCATCGCTTCTGGCGGGAAGGCCGGATCGCAGTGACGGGGCTGGAGCATGTGCGGGCCGCCCAAGACGCCGGCCGGCCACTGGTGATCGCCGGGCTGCATGTCGGCAGTTGGGAGGCCGTGCATGCCGGGCTCTCGGGCCTCGGCATTCCCTTCCAGGGCATCTTCCAGCGCCTGCCCAACCGCTTTCGCATGCGGATCGCCCATGCCGCCCGCGAACGCATCCGCCTGGAAGGCGGGCGCGGCCGGGCCCTGGCGCCGACCCTTGGCGCGGTGTTCGAGGCGCATCGGGTGCTGGAAGCGCGTGAGGCCGCGCTGCTCTACTACATCGACGAATACTGGCAGGGGCGGGTCCACGCGCCGCTGTTCGGCCGGCCCTTGAAGGTCGATGGCAACATCATGCGGGCGACGCGACTTGCCTCCACCACCGGCGCCGCCGTCATTCCCGCCTATGCGCTGCGCCTGGGCCAAGCCGCGCGATTCCGGCTGACCTTCCTGCCGGAAGTGCCAGTAGGACCCCCCGGTCGTGGGCGCGTCGGCATCCGGGAAGATATCGCCGCGGTGGATGCCGCGATCGAGCCGGTGGTGCGCGCCCATCCGGAGCAATGGATGATGCTGCACGCCTTCCGGTTCGACCGGTAAGCCCAGGGCGGCGGGAGTCCAGCAAAGAATTCCACTGCCATATCCCGAATTCGGAGCATATCATCACCCCCCCCGATAGCTGAATGGGGGAAAGTATGGCGGGTATTGCGGGGTTTCGGGATTTCGTGCGCGGCATGACGCTGCTGGCGGAGCAGGGCGCTGACGAAGCCCGCTGGCTGGATGAGGGCAAGGCGCTGCTGGCCGGTCTGGTCCAGCGCGATGACTGGCTGCCGGAGGCCTTCGCCGAGCCCGGCCCGACCTATCGCCAATACCTCCTGCATTGCGACCCGCTGGAGCGCTTCTGCGTCGTCTCCTTCGTCTGGGGGCCGGGCCAATCCACGCCGGTGCACAACCACACCGTCTGGGGCTTGGTGGGCATGCTGCGGGGGGAGGAGACCTCCACCACCTACCGCTTCGGTGCGCCCGGCCAGCCGATGCTGGCGGGGGAGAAGGAAATGCTTCGCCCGGGCGAAGTGGTGGCCGTCAGCCCGAACCTGGAGGACATCCATCGCGTGGAAAATGCAGTGGCGGATGCCGCCTCGATTTCCATCCACGTCTATGGCGGCAATATCGGCGCGGTCGCCCGCCACGTCTTCGACCCCGCGACGGGGGCACCGAAGCGCTTCATCAGCGGCTACACCGCCGCTGTTGTGCCGAATTTGTGGGATCACTCGAAGGAAGCGGCCTGAACGGCCCAAGGGAGCCCTGGGCGGCGGTTACCCCGCCGCCCCGCGGATCACTCCGCGAACATCTCCGAGGCGCGGCGCAGATGCTGCGCGACGTGGGGGGAGGACCCCTCCGCCACTTCCTGGAAGCGCGGCGCGCTGGCCGTCATCAGGCGGTCGCCGTTGCCGGAGGGGCGGTTGTAGATGAAGCCATGCGTCGCATAGGGGCGGCCGAAGGTCGTATCGTCATGCCCGACCTGCACGCGCACCAGGGTCCAGTCATTCCGCTCCGACGCATCCATCACCACCACACCGCGCATGACGGAGCCGCGGCGAATGCCGGGGCCACCCCAGTTGGCGTGGTCGATATGGATCATGCGGGGGTTCACGACATGGCTGACCACAGCGACATGGCCGCGGGACATGCCGCCTGAGGCCGCGAAGGCGAGGATCGAGCCGCGTTCGGGCGCGCTGCCGCGGCTGTAGCTGCCGGCGGCATTGTACCACCACATGCGGGCATCGCCGCTGACATTCATGCCCGTCGCCATGCGGGCATAGGGCACGCAGGACAGGCCGGAGGAGATGCCCACCGGCATGATCGGCGTGCCCACGCCGCGCGCCACGGCGCCGGCGACGATGGCCGGCATGACCGCCGGGCGGGCCATGGAAACCGGGATCGCCATCGCATTGCCCTGGGCAGGCGCCTGGCCGGCGGCCAGCATCGCCGGCGCAGCACCGCGATGAGCGGGCGCAGGCGGCGGCGGCGGCGGCAGGGCGGCGGCGGATTGGGCACGGGCGGCAGCAGGCGCCGGGGTGGCGGTGGCCACGGCGGTCCGGGCGGGCTGCTGGCCGGCCTTGGAGGCGGCCACGCGGCTTGCGGTCAGCGCGGGCGGGCGCGGCGGGGTTACCAGCACGGCCTGGCCCGGGCGGGTCTGCTTCTGGGCGTTACGGGTGTTGCGATCAGCGGCGTCGGCGGTAGTGGTAACGAGGGATGCCGTCCCTAACAGGACGAAGAATGCAGCCAGCGTGCCTTTTGCCCGCATGAATGTTCCCCTGTTGCCTGCCTGCGGGATGCCGAATGGCTTCCCTGAGACAACGGGGTATCCGTCCCGGACGGCCGGGGGCAACCCGGCATGGTGTTACCCGGCGAAATCCGGCGTGATTCGTTCACTGGCCCTGTGGATAGATCGTCGGGAACAGAGGATCTTCCTAAAGTGAAACACGATGAAACATATGGCCACAGTGTTGCGGCAAAAATACAACACTTTGCCCACGGTTTCGTGAGGTGCTCGGAACTGTAAGCATGGCTGTCATGCCACTCCCGAATATGCCCCCAACGGCTAGGTGTTTCGCGGCCGCGACATGATCGGGCCTAAACCGTTGATCAATCGTAAACGGATCGGCCGAACTTGCCGGCCTCGCGAGGCCCACCCCGACGGATTGTACATAAAAAAGGCAGGGCCAGGCTTGCGCCAGGCCCTGCCCCTTGATCCGGACTCGCCCCGCCGGGGGCAAGCTGCTCAGCGGCAGGCGGTGACCATGATCTCCACGAGGTGGCGGGGGTCCGCCATATTCGCCTCGACGCAGGCGCGGACCGGGCGGCCGGCATCGCCCAGCCACTCCACCCACACCTTGTTCATCGCATCGCGGTCGCGGATGTCCTTCAGCCAGATCTGGGTCTGCAGAAGGCGGGTATTGTCCGTGCCATTGGCTTCGAGGGCCGCGGTGATCTTCGCCAGCACCTGGCGGGTCTGGCCCGCGATGTCCTGCGACAGGTCATCGGCCGTCATGCCGGCGAGGTAGACGAAGTTGTGATACTCGACCGAGGAGGACAGGATCGGGTTGCTGCCCTGGCGGGTGATCTTGGACATGGAGCATTCTCCTCGTGCGGGGTTGCCCTCGCTGATTACGTCCCGCCCGTAATGCCGACAAGAGCGCAGGGCGCGCTTTAGTCCGCGTTACCGAGCGCGCTCCGCACCCGAATGATCCGCCTTGAAGCGCTTGCCCTTGTCGAACAGCTCCGGCCCCGCGCAGCCGCAGAAGGGGCAGCGGGCGAGGGAGCGCGGGTTCGGCGTGGAACCATCCTCGGCCAGCACCTTCTCAAGCTCCCGCCGCAGGCTTTCATGCACCTGCGCCTCGGAACACGCCTGGCCCGCATAATCCGCATACTCCGCGGCCACCTCGGGCGCCGCCACCTCCTGCCGGAAGGCGAAGGCGGCGGCGGGGATGCCGACCGCGCCGAGGGCGGGCAGGCAGGACAGGAAGCGGCGGCGGGCGGTGTTCATGGCGCGATCATAACGCCACCCGCCCCCCTCCGGGCAACGGTTTTCAGCCCACCACGGCGTAGCTGCTGCCCGATGTCGCGGCACCGATCATCGCCTCGAACACCGCGACGCCATGGATCGCGTCCTCGACCGGCAGCGGATAGGCCGCGCCCCCGGCGATGGCTGTCGCAAATGCCGCAAGTTCAGCGGCTTCGATATCGATCTTCCGAAACTGCTTCACCCAACCTTCGCCCTCCACTGGCGTCCAGGTCAGCGTCTCCAGCCCCTGCTGGACCAGGATTCCATTGGTGCCGAACAGGCCGACGCGCCAATGCGTCGCGGTCAGCGCCAGGGTCGCGAAGCCCACGGAAGCGCCGCTTTCCAGCACGCCCAGCATCGCCGTCGTATCGTCGATGGTGGCGGAGACCTTGGCATGGCTCTGCACCGTCACCTGCCGGAAGCGCCCGGCCAGGTTGATGATCATGTCGATCATGTGGATGCCCATGCCGCCCATGCCGCCGAGCGGGCTTTCATGCCGGTCCGCCCGCCACATGCCCGCCTTGTAGGCCCGCGCGCCGGAGCCGCTGAAATTGCCCTCGACATGCAGCAGCGTGCCCAGCGTGCCGTCGGCGATCATCGCCTGCATCATCGCGGTGGCCGGCAGGAAGCGGCGGTTGTGCCCCAGCGCCATCACCACGCCGGCGCGCTGGCAGGCCTCCACGGCCGCCACCGCGCTGGCGCGGTCGAGCGTGAAGGGCTTCTCGATGAAGACATGCTTGCCCGCCTTGGCCGCCGCGATCACCTGATCGGCGTGCTGGGCATGCGGCGTCGCCAGCACCACGGCCTTCACCGCGGGGTCCGCCAGCACGGACTCGAAATCCGCCACCATGCGGATGCCCTTCTCCGCCGCCCAGGCTTCCGCCTTGGCCGGCGTGCGGGTGCAGCCCGCGACGAAGTGGACCCCCGCATCATTCTTCCCCTGCACGCTGTTGACCAGCACCTGGCCCCAGCGCCCCATGCCCACGATGGCGGCGTCCAGCATTTTTCGAAGTTCCTCGTCCTGTTGTTGTCTTGTCAGCGGTTGGCGGCGGAACTGCCTTCGCCTTCGAGGTCGCGCTCGATCTGTTTCAGCCGCGTCAGGCCCCAGGCGAAGACGCCGAGGAACAGGGCCGTTGCCACCAATGTCGGCAGCCGCAGCCCGAACCATTCCCCCGCCCCCCCCAGCACCAGCGCCCCGACGGCGGGACAGGCCCGGCTGATCAGGCCCCAGAGGCTCAGCATCCGGCCGCGATAGGCGGTATCCGTGCTGCTCTGCACCAGGGTCTGCACGCTGATCCCGTGGATGGAGGCAGTGGCGCCGATCAGCGCCGCGCAGAGCATGCCGAGCGGAAACCACCCCGTCGCCACGAAGCCGGCGATGGAGGCCGCCTGCGCCAGCGCCGCAAAGATGGCGAGCCGCGTCGTCCCCGCCAACCGCCCGCGCGAGGCCACCCAGAGCCCGGCGATCAGCGCCCCCACCCCGAAGCAGGCGGTCAGCAGCGCCAGGCTCTCCGCCCCGCGGCCAAACAGCCATTCGACATAGGGCGGCAGGATTTCCTGCACCCCGCGCATCAGCACCGCCCCGAGCGCCGCATACAGGAACAGTGGCCCCAGCCCCGGATGGCGCGCGGCGTAGCGCAGCCCGCCAATCACCTCTCTCCAAAGGCTGGGCGAGGCGGGGTGGCCGCGGCGTTCCCGTGCATCGACGCGCAGCAGCGCGATGGTCACGCAGGCGAAGACGTAGCCCACGGCATTGCAGGAAATGGCCGGCACCACGCCCCAGGCCGCGATTACCGGCCCGGCGATGCCCGGCCCCGTGAAGCGCGCCACCGCGAAGCACAGCGAATTCGCCGCCACCGCCGCCGGCAGATCCGCCCGGGCGACGATTCCCGGCATCAGCGTCTGCCGCGCCGGCTGCGCGAAGGAGGATGCGATGCCGTTCACCACCTCCAGCGCCAGCAGGATGGCGATGGTCATGTGCCCGGAATAGGTGATGGAGGCGACAGCCAGGGCCTGGAAGGCCAGCGCCACCTGGGTCCACATCGTCAGCTTCACGCGGTCCATCCGGTCCGCGATCGCTCCGGCGATGGGGCTGATGAGGACCGCCGGCGCCAGGTCGCAGAAGGCCACCATTCCCACCCAGAAGGAGCTTCCCGTCAGCTCCCAGGCGAGCCAGGACACCGCGATCCGCTGCATCCACAGCCCGGTCCAGGCGACCATGGACCCCGCGAAGAACAGCTTGCTGTCACGCGTGGCCAAGGCCCGCGGCAGGGCGCCGAAGGACGCCACCGCCGCGCGGCCGCCTCAGCGAGCTCCTGCGGTGGGGGTCCGTACCGGGTCCGGCGCCGCCCGCAGGCAATCCGCGATCAGCCGGTCCCGGTCGATCTGCGCCGCGCCACGGTCATTGTCGAGCCGGCTCGACGGCGTGGCGGACAGCGTGCCCCGCCCCGATTCGGCATCATCCGTTCGCATCAACTGCCCGCGTTCGCGGAACTGCACGATGCGCGTCGCCTCCGCCCGGCAGGCCTCGTATCGAGAATCGCGGTCGCCGCGGGCGATGGGGGCCGGCGCCTCGATCGGCGTCACCGCCGGGAAACTGCCGATCGGCCGGCTGCAGGCGCCGAGCAGCAGCAGCGCGGCGATGGCGGCGGTTCGGGGCTGGGCAAGACGGAAGGACATGCGGGAGACTTTCACGCGGGTGCGACGGGTGGCGGCATCGAGGCGGGGCCATCAGGCGGGCAGTGCGCGGGACAATAGCCCCCGAAGCGCCTCCGCGTCGAACCTCGCTGCGGAGTCGAGCGGCATATTCGCCGCGGCGCGCAGCAAAGCGGGGTGCAATTCCACCCCATCCGCCGTCAGGCTGAACAATCCGGTGAGCCAGGCGCTGCGCCCCATCACCTCCACCAGCGCCAGCAGGCGGAGGCAGAGCGACAGGCCGCGCAGCGTGGCGAGGTCCGCATCCCGGTCCACTGCCTCGGCCCAGGACCGCGCATCGCGGTCGGCGATGGCGATGCGGGTGGCGCTGCCATCCTCCCGCCGGAACAGCAATTCCCGCGGCGGACCCCAACTCCCGGCCGCGGCCCGCGCCCGTGCTGCCTCCCACGCCGCGAGCAGCGCGCCCGGCATCACCGGCGGCAGGGCCTCCGGCGGGACGGCGATGGCATAGGTCAGGCCGTCATCGGCGGAGCCGGCGACACGGATCGGGCTTTCGGGCATCCCCCCCAGAATGGGGTCTCCCCCCGGCTTGCGCTACCCTTTGGGCCGTGGCCCCATCTGCGCCATGACCGACCCCTCCCGCCTGACCGCCACCGAGGCGTCCCGCGCCATCGCCGCCGGAAGCCTCACTCCCACCGCCCTGATGGAAGCCTGCCTCAACCGCGCCGCGTCGCGGGAAGGCGAGGTGCGCGCCTTCGCCTGGCTCGATGCCGGGCAGGCCCGGCACGCCGCCGCGCAGGCGCGCCCCGGCCCGCTGCACGGCATTCCCTTCGGCGTGAAGGATGTGCTGGATACGGCGGATCTGCCGACCAGCTACGGATCGCCGATCTGGGCCGGCCACCGGCCGCGGGGCGATAGCGCCGCCGTCGCCGCCGCGCGCGCCGCCGGCGCGGCGCTGATGGGCAAGACCGTCACCACCGAATTCGCCACCCGCAACCCCGGCGCCACCACCAACCCGCACAACGCCGCCCATACGCCGGGCGGCTCCTCCTCCGGCTCCGCCGCCGCCGTGGCGGATTGCATGGTCCCCTTCGCCTTCGGCACCCAGACCGCCGGCAGCATCGTGCGGCCCGCGGCGTATTGCGGCGTCGTCGGCTTCAAGCCGAGCTTCGGCACCCTGCATCGCGCCGGCATGAAGGTGTGTTCCGAGAGCCTCGATACCATCGGCATCATGGCCCGCAGCGTCGCTGATTGCGCCCTGGTGATGGGCGCCATGGCCAAGCGCGACCTCGGCGACCCCGAGTCGAAGATGGCCCGCGCGCCGCGCCTCGGCTTCACCCTCGGCCATGTGCCGGATGCCGCGAAGCCGGAGACGGTGGCGCTGATGGCCCGCGTGGTGGAGGCCGCGCGCAAGGCCGGCGCGGAAGTGGTGGACTTCACCCTGCCGGCCGAATTGCTGCGCGCGGCGGAACTGCACGCCTGGATGATGAACCTGGAGACCCGGCAGAGCCTCGCCTGGGAATATGATAATTGCCGCCCGCAGGTCTCCGCCGTGCTGCTGGATCGCCTCGACTGGTCCAACGGCTTCGGCCAGGACAAGCTGGATGAGGCGCGGGAGGCCGCGCATGTCGCCCGCCATGCCTTTGCCACGGCCACGGCTGGCCTCGACGCCATCCTCACCCCTTCGGCCCCCGGCGAGGCGCCGGCGGGCCTGGCCTATACCGGTGACGCGACCTTCAACCTGCTCTGGACGCTGCTCTGGGGCCCGAACATCACGGTCCCCGCCGGCAAGGGCCCAACGGGCCTGCCGCTGGGCTTCCAGATCGCCGGCCGCATGGGCGAGGACCGCCAGGCCCTGGCCGTCGCAGCCTGGGTACAGGCAGCTCTGGACTGACGGCGTTTCCCTCTCCCAGGCAGCGGGAGGGTGGGGGCACGCCCCCCCTCCCAACCCGAAGCTATTCCACCTGCGCCCCGGACCGCGCGACAATCGGGCCCCAGCGATCCAACTCCGCCCCCCAATACGCCGCGAAGGCAGTCGGCGTCGTCGTGCCCTGGCTGATCCCCAATTCGCGCAGCCGCTGGGCGCAATTCGGCGTCGCGAGGCCCCGTTCCAGCGCGCTGGCGAGTGCCGCCAGCACCGGCGCAGGGGTCTGCGCCGGGGCGAACAGGCCGTAGAAATTCTCCACCTCAATCCCCGGCAACCCGATCTCCGACGTTGTCGGCAGGTTCGGCAGCAGCGGGTCCCGCGTTGAACCCGCGAGCGCGATGGCATGCACCTGTCCCGCCTGCACCTGTGGCAGCAGGACGGAGATGGCCTCGATCAGCACATCCACCTCCCCCGTCAGCAGGGCCGTCATCGCCTGGCCGCTGCTGCGATAGGGGACATGCGTGCCTTCCGCCCCGATGGCCCGCGCCAGCATCGTGCCGGCGAGGTGCGGCCCCGTGCCATTGCCGCCGGAGGAGTAGGTGAAGCCCTGCGCCACCGCCGCCCGGAACCCCGCGAGGTCCGCCGGCAGCGCCTTGCGCACGGCGAAGACCGAGGGGCTGCGCCCGACCTCGGCAATCCCCGCCAGCCCACGCCGGATCTCCGGGCCGAGGCGGGGATAAAGAAACACGTTCAGCACGGCGGAGGAGGTCGTCAGCAGCCCGATCGTCGTGCCATCCGGCGCCGCGCGCATGACCTGCTCGGTGCCGATGGTGCCGCCCGCGCCGGCGCGGTTCTCCACCACCACGGTCTGGCCGAGCGGCCCGGCCATGCATTGCCCGGCGACCCGCGCCGCGACATCGGAGCCGCCACCCGGCGCGAAGGGGACGATGAGGCGGATGCTGCGGTCCGGTGCCGTCTGGGCCTGCGCGTTGAAAGGCAGCGCGACCGCCGCGGCCAGCGCGGCACGGCGCAGCCAGGTCCTTGCCATGGACATGAGTTCCCCCCTTGTATTCGTGGGCAAGGAAGCACGCGGGGGAAGGGGCGGGCTACCCCCCGGGGTGGTCACCGCTTGCCGGAAAACTCGGGCAGGCCCTTCAGGCTTTCCGTCGTATCGAAATCCCGCAGCACGGCGTCATCCGCCATCTCGACCTCGACCATCCGGTCCGCGTGCTTGCCCGCGAGGTGCCGGGCGCCG
>CANJXD010000122.1 GCA_947478535.1 Acetobacteraceae bacterium | reverse complement strand
CTTCGAGCAGGGCAATCAGGTCATCGCGCGAGAGCGTGAGAAGGGTTGCGCGGTCCACACACGCCGGTGAATCGAACCAGCCGTGACCGTGTCAAGCCAAATTACAACGGATGGGGGTGAGCAATTACCCTGGTCGGCGCTTCGCATGGCGATGCGCAAGATCAAGGGCTTCGATCCCTATGAACGCTTCCATGAAGTGCTGGCGCAGGAAGAACTCGACCGGCGCTCCAATTACCGTCGCACCATCGAGGCGATGGAATCCGTGGTTCCGCCCGAGCGTATCCAATACCTGTTCTACGAAACCCTGTTCCAGGACGACACAGCCCGGTCCGTAACGGATTTTCTGGGCATCGAGCCGTGGCCGGCGAAGTTTGACACGATCGTCAACCCGGGCCCGGCGGTCCCGATGAAGCCCGAACACCGCTCAGCGGCCTTCGCGGCGCATCGCGATGTCTATGACTACGTCTTCCAGCGCTTCGGGGACGCCGTACCGATGAAATGGCGCCAGTCGGCGGGGCTGGCGGCATCCAGCCAAACCGGATGAAACGACCAGACAAAACCAGAACAATCCCTACCGGATTCTGAACACCCCGGTTTTGTTCTGCGGCCTCTATACCAATGCGATCGCCCTTCCCGGCCCGCCGCTGCCGCCGGCGATCCTCGGCGCCCCCGCCACCAGCGTTGCCCCCACCACCGGCAAGTCCCCGAGATTGGCGGCCGCTTCCAGCCCCCAGCGCCCGGCGCCAAGCCAGGTCCCGTGGAAGGCGAAGTCGCGGGACCCGCCATGGTCCAGCGACAGCGTATCCACCGCCACGCCGGCCACGCCGCGATCCAGCAGCAGCGGCACCAGATCCGGCCGGAAGCCGGGAAAGCGCAGCACGCCCGCCGCATCGGCATTGCGGAAGCGTGGCGTTTCGACATGCGCGTCCCAGCCTGACAGCAGCGCCAGGCAGGCCCCTTGCGGCAGGCGGCCATGGGCGGCTTCGAGGGCCGCGAGGTCGGCCGGCGTCGCCTGGTAGTCCGGATCGGCGGCGGCTTGGCGTCGGACATCCAGCACCACCAGCGGGCAGACCAGGGCTTCGACCGGCAGCGCATCCACCGTTGCCCCTCCGGCGGCGAAATGCGCCGGCGCGTCGAAATGCGTGCCGACATGTTCGGTATAGGTCAGCTTGTTGATGAAATAGCCGTCCCGGGCGATGGACAGCACCGGCTCGATCTCGATGGCCGGTGTGCCGCCGAAGGTCGGGAAGGCCGGGTGCAAGCGGTGCGTCAGATCGACCGCGCGGTTGACGGGCGCCGCACGCAGCGGCGCGCCCGCGACACGTCCCAGAAGCTGCGCACCCGCTGGATGGGCCGAAAGTCCCAGCGTCGCCGCCGCCATTGCCGCCAGCACGCCGCGCCGGCCCAGCCGGGCCGCCACGCTGTTCATCACACAGGCATCGCACATCGGGGGCCACTCCGCATACCGGGAACAAGCCTGCCAAGGAACCGCCCCGGCTGGCTACAGGCGGCTCATGCCCGCAGCACTGCCGCCCGGATCCACAGCGTCAGCGCCGCCACCCCCACCGCCGCGCCGAGAAACACCGGCGCGAAGCCGACCCAAACGATCAGCGCCCCGAAGCCGATGGCGCCGATGCTCTGCCCGAAGAACAGCGACATCGCGAAGGCGGACACCGCCGTGCCGCGGGCTTCCGGCATCAGCTCCGTCGCCCGGGCCTGCAAGACGCCATGCAGCATGAAGAACAGCAGCCCGCTCAGCGCCTGCGCCACCACCACCAGCCACCAGAAGGGCGACAGCGCGAAGACCACCAGGCTCAGCGCCACGCCCAGCCCGCCGACCAGCACCATCCCCCTCTCGCCGAGCCGCGCCAGCAGCTTCCCCGCGAAGGAGGTATAGGTCAGAGACCCCAGTCCGAAGCTCGCCACCATCAGCCCGGATTCGGCCGCGGAGATGTCGAAGCGGTCGATCAGCAGGGAGGCGAGGAAGGGAAATGCGCCGCCGAACAGCATCATTCCATCGAGCGCCGTGCCCAGCATGAGCTTCCGCCCCGCTGGCTTGCTGAGCACCTTGATGAAGCCGCCGAGCCCGGCCCCGCCGCGGGCTTCCGCCGGCGGCGACCAAAGCTTCGGGCCCATCGACCGGGCGAAGGCCACGGTCGCCACCAAGGCGAGCGAGCCCACCAGGATGAACACCGCCCGCCAGCCCAGCCATTCCGCCACCGCGCCGGCCACCGGCCCGGCCAGCAACTGCGCCGCGACCATGCCGTTCAGCAGCTTGCCGATCACCGCCTGACGTTGGCCGTAGGGCACGCTGTCGCCGATATGGGCCATGAACAGCGGCACCACGGCGGCGCAGGCCAGCCCAGCCAGGGCGCGGAACACCAGCAGCGAGGTCAGCCCCCCGGCGATGGCGGACCCGAACAGCGCCCCGGTGTAGAAGGCCATGGCGAAGGCGGTGACGCGCAGCTTGCCGAAGCGGTCCCCGAACGGCCCGGCGGCAAATTGCCCGAGACCATAGGCCAGCGCGAAGGCGCCGATCAGCGGTGCTACGCCCCCGAGGCCGGTGCCGAATTCCCCCGCCAGCATCGGCAGCACCGGCTCCAGCATCCGCATGGAGCAACCCACGGTGAAGGCGGCGACGGCCAGCAGCCAGATCGGAGGATTCTGCCCGTCCTTCTTCACTCCACCACCGATTTGCGCGCGCGCTCGCTTTCCGTCTTCAGCTGCCCGCAGGCGGCGGAAATATCCCGCCCGCGGGGGCGGCGGACCGGGGCGGAATAGCCGGCGGCCTCGACGATGGTGGCAAAGGCCCGCACCGCTTCCGGCGTGCTGGTCTTGTAGGGGCTGCCCGGCCAGGGGTTGAACGGGATGAGGTTCACCTTCGCCGGCAGCCCGCGGAGCAGCCGCACCAGCTCATGCGCCTCGGCCGGGCTGTCATTCACCCCGCGCAGCATGACGTATTCGAAGGTGATCCGCCTTGCATTGGAGGCGCCGGGATAGCGCCGGCAGGCCGCCATCAGCTCCTCGATCGGGTATTTCCGGTTGAGCGGCACGATCTCGTCGCGCAGCTCATTCGTCACGGCATGGAGCGACACCGCGAGGTTGACGTTCAGCTCCGCCCCGCAGCGATCCATCATCGGCACGACGCCGGAGGTGGACAGCGTGATGCGGCGGCGCGACAGGGCGATGCCCTCATTGTCCATGACGATCCGCATCGCCTTGGCCGTGTTCTCGTAGTTATAGAGCGGCTCGCCCATGCCCATCACGACGATGTTGGACAGATGCCGCGCCGTGCCGTCCTTCGGGCTCGGCCATTCGCCATAGCTGTCCCGCCCGGCCATGAACTGCCCGACAATCTCGGCCGCGCCGAGGTTCCGCACCAGCTTCTGCGTGCCGGTATGGCAGAAGCGGCAGGACAGGGTGCAGCCCACCTGGGTCGAGATGCAGACGGCGCCGCGATCCTCATCCGGGGAGGGGATATAGACCGTCTCCACCTCCTGCCCGTCGCGCCAGCGGAACAGCCATTTGCGGGTGCCGTCGGTGCTGGTCTGTTCCGTCGTCACGGTCGGCCGGCCGACGACGAAACGCTCCGCCAGCTTTGCCTGCATTGGCTTGGCGATGGAGGGCATGAGCGCGAAATCGGTGACGCCCTGGTGGTAGATCCAGTGCCACAACTGCTTGGCGCGGAACGGTTTTTCGCCGATCGCCACCATCTCCGCCGCCAGTTCCTCCCGCGTCAGGCCCACCAGGTCCCGCCGCCCGTCCGCCAGCGCGATCGGCGGTGGGGAGAACAGCGCGGATTTTGCCAGGATGCGGTCCCGCTCCTGCGCCGTCAGCGCGGCCTGGGCCTCGCTCGTCAGGGGCTGGTTCACCGGCGCGGGGCCGGACATTCGCGGGAAATCGCCTCATAGGCCGCGGCGAAGCCGGCCAGCGGGAAATTATCGGTCACCGCCGGGCGGCCGGGCGGGCCGGGGCTGCGCACCACCGCATCCCGCCCGCTGCGGAAAGCGCCGATCATGGCGGGCGTGTTCTGGAAAAAGGCGCTCATCTGCACGACGCCGTAGCTGCGGAATTCCGTGGTGCCGACGGACAGTACCGATTCCGCCTGGCGCGGCAGGGGGTAGCCCACGGAAATCGCCACCTGGTCCCGGCCTGCCGGGCGATGCGTCACTGTCAGGGTCACGGCCTGGCGGTTCTGTGGCCCGTTCTCGGATCGCCCGGCGCGGGCGAAGGCGTAGCAGACCTTCTGCCCGCTCTCCTGCGCCGTCGCGGCGGTCCAGGACCCGTGGTTGCCAAGCCGCTGCGGCTGCTGGGCCGCCCGTTGCTGGGCCTGCGCGGCAAAGGGGAGGAGAAGCGCGGCGAGGAGGAGCGCGTTGCGGAACATGCCCGCTTGATACGGCGCGCCCCCTCCGCCGGCAACCGCGCAGAACCCGCCAAGCACGGTTCTTCCGCGCTGGGGGCAGGGCGCCTATGCAGGGGGCGATGACCACAAGCGACCCCACCGACGCCCGCCTCGCCGCGCAATACGAGGCCTTCCCCTACCCCGCCCGCGACCCGCGGGAGGAATCGCGTCGCCTGATCATTGGCAGCCCCTCGCACATCCGTGAAATCGACCATTGGGTCTTCGGCGCCCGCCGCGCCGCCAGCCGTCCGCTCCGCGCCCTGATGGCGGGTGGCGGTTCGGGCGATGGCACCATCATGCTCGCCCAGCAGATGACAACGCTCGGCCGGCCCGGCCAGGTCACTTGGCTGGACCGCTCGGCGGAGGCGATGCGCCTTGTCCAGGCGCGGGCGGCGGTGCGAGGGCTGGCCAACATCGCCTTTGAACAGGCGAGCCTGCTGGACCTGCCGGGCTCCGGCCTCGGCCCCTTCGACTACATCGATTGCTGCGGCGTGCTGCACCACCTGCCGGACCCGGCGGAGGGGCTGGCGGCCCTCACCTCCGTCCTCGCCCCCGGGGGTGGGATCGGGCTGATGGTCTATGCCCCGCATGGTCGGACCGGGGTCTATATGCTGCAGGATGCGCTGCGGCTGCTGGCGCCGGCGGAGGAAGCCCCGGCCGCGCGGGTGGAAACCGGCAAGCGGCTCTGGAAGCAGTTGCCGGAGACCGCATGGCTGCGCCGCAACCCCTGGATCACGGATCACCTGAAGGGCGGCGATGCCGGGTTCTATGACCTGCTGCTGAACCCGCGCGATGTTGCCTACACCGTCCCGCAACTCGCGGCCCTGGTCGCCGGGGCGGGGCTGCGCATCGTCACGCTGCTGGAGCCCCTGCGCTACGAGCCGGAAAGCTACGTCAGCGACCCGCGCCTGCGCGCCCGCGCCGCGGCGCTGGACCCCATCGCCCGCGCGGCCCTGGCGGAGGCGATCGCCGGCAATATGGGCATCCATATCGCCTATTGCGTCCGCGCCGAGGACCCGCCCCTCGCCCCCGACTGGACCGATGACGCCGCCATCCCCGTGCTGCGGGAGATGGAGGGCGCGGCGCTGGCGAAGCTGATCCGGCGCGATGGCATGCTGCCGGTCAGCTTCGATGACATCACCGTCCCGTTGCCCCTGCCGCGCCTGGCCGCCGCCTTCCTGCCCCGCATCGATGGCCGGCGCTGCTGGGGGGAGATCACGGAGGCCGTCATCGCCGGCGGTGCCGCGCGGGACCAGGCGATGCGGGACCGGCTGGCGCTGTCCTTCGCGCTGGAACGCATGGGGCGCCTGCTGCTCGCCGCTCCCGGGTGATGAACCCCACGCCGCGCGCCGCCATCATCATCCTTGGCGCCGCCGTGCGGGCGGATGGCAGCCCCTCCCGCGCCTTGCGGGACCGGGTGGAGGCGGCCCTCGCCTGGGGGCAGGCGCAGGCCAAGTTGCCACTTTATGTGCCCACCGGCGGCATCGGCCGCCACGGCCCGGCGGAGGCGGAGGTCATGGCCCGGCTTCTGATGAACGCCGGCGTCCTGGCGGCGGATATCCTGGCCGAGCCCACCGGCACCGATACGCTGTCTTCCGCCATCGCCTGCATCCGGCTGCTGCGGGCGGCGGGCCATGCGGGGCCGGTGCGCCTGGCCACCCATCGCTACCACCTGCCGCGCTGCCTGCTGCTGTTCTGGCTGGGCGGCGTCCCCGCCCTGGCCGCCCCGCCACCCCCAGGCCCCGCCGCCACCGGCCAGCCCCGCCGCTGGTTCTGGCGACTGCGGGAGGTGCCGGCCATTCCCTATGATGCGGTGCTGATGGTGTGGCACCGCGCCCTGGGGCGCGTGTGATTTTCCTGAGTGGGGGGCTTCAGGCCAAATCGGCCAGTAGCGCCAGGCGGTGTGCTACCACGGGCCAGCGCTTGCGGCGCACGGCCTTCATCGAGGCATGCACCGCTGCGGCCAGCAGCAAGTCACGCTCCCCGTGCTTCGGCCGCAGCCCTCGCGTGGCGCGCAGCCGGTCGAGGTCGATCGGCGGCACCCAGGCTCCGTCTGGTTCCGGGATCGGCCAGCCAACCCCGACCGGGGCCAGCGCCCAGGTATCCCGGTCGATCACCGTCACCCGCCCCGTCTCATCGCGCAGCATGTTCCCGGCATGCAGGTCGCCGTGGAAAACGAAAGACGGCAGCGTGTCCAGCGCCCGTTCCGCCGCCTCGATCCGCCCGGCCCGGACCAGGCCGAAAACATCGAGCAGCGCCGCGTGATGCCCCGCGCCGAAAACCGCCTCGCTCATTCCCTCTCCGACCAGCCGGGCGCCCCGGCAGGGGGCGGTCATCCGGACCAGGGCGGCTACATTGCCGACGGGTTACGGGGCGCGGCAATGCGCTGGTAGAAAGAATGTTACGATTTGATGACAGCCCGCCCGCTGCCGTCCGGGCACTCCCGCGCCCTCAGCCCAGTGCGTCAAACGCCGCCTTGGCCGCGGAAGGCGTCGCCACCACCCCGCCATGCCCCCGGGCATGGTCGATCACCCGCTGGAAGCGTTCGAGATAGAACGGTTCCGTGATCGAGGTGTTGTGGAAGAGGTAATGCACGAATTGCGGCCGCCCGAGCCGCCGGGCGCGGTCCGCGATCGCGTCATAGACCGCGATCAGCCGATCCGTTTCCACCTTCTCGTTGTAAAGGGTGTTCGCGTCATCCGGCCCCTCGCCGCTATTGCCGAGCGGAATCTCGAACACCCCGGACCGCGTGCCCTGACCTTCATCCAAGGCAGGGTTCTCCAGCGCCAGATACCCGCCGCCGAGTGGCGCGCCGACCCATTCGGCATCGCAGGCGCTTTCCTGGTAGCCGGGGGCGCAGGACAGGGCCGCCAGCAGCCCCGCTCCCTCCAGGATGCCGGTCATATAGGCGGGGAAGGAGAAGTGGCCCCCCTTATAGGTCGTGGCCCTGACGCCACCCGCCACCGCCTGGCGATAGCTGCCGAGGAATGGCTCGGCGTAGAATTCATCCCGGCAATAGGTGCCGGTATGCACCGCCAGCACATACTGCCCTTCCAGAAAACCCCGCATCCAGGCGACAACCCGGGACAGTTCCTCGGCGCAGAGCGCCACCGGCGGCGGTTCCGCCACGAAGTTCCGATGCGTCGCGACGGGACGCTTGGCGCGAGGTCACCACCTGGGGATCGCAACGCGGCAA
Source organism: Acetobacteraceae bacterium (assembly GCA_947478535.1). The sequence goes on along the minus strand of CANJXD010000122.1, from coordinate 4,804 downwards.
GATTACCAGGGAGAGATAATGTGCACCTATTTTCGGGGTTGACCCTTGTGGAGGTCCGCTCGGCTACATCCTTGCGATGAAGGGGTGGCGGAGGAACTCGCAGCGTGCCCGAATTGCTGGCCGAACGCCGGGCGCTGATCGCCCATGACGATCACGAAATCCACTTCGACGAATTCCTCGATGCCCGGCGCCGTGTGCAGGCAAATGGCCGTCGCGTCGCGGGGGGCGGCATCGCCGAAGCCGTCCTGCACCGGCTGTTCGATCCCTTCGTGACCACCAATCGCCCCGCGCGCGGCACCGGGCTTGGCCTGTTCATCTGCCATGGCCTCGCGGTGGGGAGGGGCGGCGGCGCCGCGGCTGGAGGATGGCGCGCCGCGCTGAGGCCCCCCCTGTGACGTAGCACGCGCTGGCCCATACCGCCCGACACGCCGGCGGGGCTACAGTCTCCTCCCCACCCGGAGTCTGCCCCCGCCATGACCGACACGCCCCCCAATATCCCCGCCGATTACACGCCCGCGAAAGTCTGGACCTGGAACAAGGCGAATGGCGGCCGCTTCGCCAACATCAATCGCCCCGTCGCCGGCCCGACGCATGACAAGGAATTGCCTGTCGGCCGCCACCCGCTCCAGCTCTATTCCCTTGGCACGCCGAACGGCGTGAAGGTGACGATCCTGCTGGAGGAGCTGCTGGCGCTCGGCCACAGCGGCGCCGAATACGATGCCTGGCTGATCCGGATCGGGGAGGGGGAGCAGTTCGGCTCCGGCTTCGTCGATGTGAACCCGAACTCGAAGATCCCCGCTTTGCTGGACCGCAGCGGCCCGACGCCGGTGCGCGTCTTCGAATCCGGCGCCATCCTGCTGCATCTCGCGGAGAAGTTCGGCGAATTCCTGCCGAAGGACGGGCCCGGCCGCGCCGAGGCCCTGTCCTGGCTGTTCTGGCAGATGGGCAGCGCGCCCTATCTCGGCGGCGGCTTCGGGCATTTCTACGCCTATGCGCCGGTGCGGATGGAATACCCGATCGACCGCTTCACCATGGAAACCAAGCGCCAGCTCGATGTCCTGGACCGCCGCCTGGCTGAAAGCGAATACCTGGCAGGGCCGGACTACAGCATCGCCGATATGGCGGTCTTCCCCTGGTATGGCGGGGTGCTGAAGGGCTGGATGTACAACGCCGCCGAATTTCTCGACGCCGGGTCCTACAAGAACGTCAACCGCTGGGCCGACCAGATCCACGCCCGCCCCGCCGTGCTGCGCGGCCGCATGGTCAACCGCATCCAGGGCGACCCCGCCGGCCAGCTCCGCGAACGCCATGAGGCATCGGACTTCGACACCAAGACCCAGGACAAGATCGCCCCGGAGGCTTAGCCGCCGGCCGGCATGAAAAAGCCCGCGCCGGTGATCCCGGCGCGGGCTTCAAACATTCCGCGGCTGGAGCCCCGCTGCCGGGGCCCCGTTGGCGGAGCCCCGTTGGTGCAGGACGTTCAGACTTCCTCTTCGCGATCGGTCTCGACCTCGATATCGGCGTCGATGCCGTCCGCGTCGTCTTCCAGCTCCTCCGCGTCCTCGATCGCCTCGGCGTCGTCATCCGCCTCGACCTCGACGCCTTCCTCGGCCTCGGCTTCCGCCACCACCGCGCGCTTCTTCACGCGGTCATCGACCGGGGCGGGGGCGCGCTTCAGGCGCGGCTGTTCAGCCGGCTGTTCCGTGCCGCATTTCGGGCAGACCGCGGGGGCACGGGTCAGGTCGTAGAACTTCGTGCCGCAGGCGACGCAGACGCGCTTCAAACCGAGTTCAGGCTTCGCCATGGGAAGAAAGGGCCTCATGTCAGGGCCTGGCCACGCTTCGGGGTCTCCGCGCGGCCGGGGCGAAAGGGGTGCGCGCGATTGCCACTTCGCGCCTTGCATGTCAAACGCGAAGCCATGCAAGCCCCCGTTTCGAACGCGCATGGCGATGTCGCAGCGCGCCCGCTGAAGGCGAGCGCGCCCGCGCGCGGCCTTTCCGGCACCGTCACCGTCCCCGGCGACAAGTCGATCAGCCACCGCGCCCTGATGTTCGGCGCGCTCGCCATCGGTACGACGGAGATCACCGGCCTTCTGGAAGGGGAGGATGTGCTGCGCACCGCCGCCGCCATGCGGGCGCTCGGCGCCACGGTCGACAACCTCGGTGCCGGCCATTGGCGGGTTGCCGGGCGGGGCATTGGCGGCTTGGTGGAACCCGCGGATGTGCTGGACATGGGCAATTCCGGCACTGCCGCGCGGCTGCTCTGCGGCCTGCTCTCGGGCCACCCGATCTTCGCGGTGATGACCGGCGATGCCAGCCTGCGCAAGCGCCCGATGAAGCGGGTGACGGACCCGCTCTCGGCCACCGGCGCCCGCTTCACGACGCGCGCCGGCGGCCGCCTGCCGCTGGCCGTCGAAGGGGCGGGGGACCCGCTGCCGCTGGATTATCGCGTGCCTGTCCCCTCCGCCCAGGTGAAGTCGGCCTGCCTGCTCGCCGGCCTCTGCGCCCGTGGCGTGACGAGGGTGGTGGAGCCGGAGGCGACGCGCGACCACACGGAAAACATGCTGCGCCACTTCGGCGCCACCGTCGGCGTGACGCCGGAGGGAGAAGGGGTGCTGATCGAGTTGGTCGGCCAGCCGGAACTGACCGCCGCCCCCGTGGTGGTGCCGGGCGACCCCAGCTCCGCTGCCTTCCCGGCCATCGCGGCGCTCCTGGTCCCGGGCTCCGCCGTCACCATCACCGGCGTCGGCGTGAACCCGCTGCGTGCCGGGATTTTCCTGACGCTGCGGGAAATGGGCGCCGACATCACGGAAACCAATCGCCGGCTGGAAGGGGGGGAGCCGGTGGCGGACCTCATCGTCCGGGCCTCCACGCTCAAGGGCATCGTCGTGCCGCCGGAGCGGGCGCCGTCGATGATCGACGAATACCCGGTCCTGGCTGTCGCCGCCGCCGTCGCCTCCGGCACCACGCGCATGCGTGGGCTGAAGGAATTGCGGGTGAAGGAAAGCGACCGCCTGGCCGCCACCGCGGCCATGCTGGTGGCGAATGGCGTGCGGGTGGAAGTTGAGGGCGATGACCTCATCGTCCATGGTGCCGGCGGCCCGATTGCTGGCGGCGGCGTGGTGGAAACCCATATGGACCACCGCATCGCCATGTCGGCGCTGGTGATGGGCCTGGCCGCCCGCGCGCCCGTCATCGCCGATGACGCGGCCTTCATCGAGACCTCCTTCCCCGGCTTCGCCGCGCTGATCAACGACCTTGCCGGCAGCGCGGTGCTTTCGGCGCCGTGACCGCTGGCGCGCCCCTGGTGGTGGCGGTGGATGGCCCTGCCGCGGCGGGGAAGGGCACGCTCGCCCGTCGCCTCGCGGCGGAACTTGGCCTGCCTTATCTGGATACCGGCCTGCTCTATCGGGCTGTCGGCCGCCGGGTGCTGGACCGGGGGGCGGACCCGCGGGATGCCGCGGTCGCGGCAGCGGAAGCGCGCGCGCTGACGCCGGACGACCTCGCCCGCGGCGATCTGCGCGGCCCGGCCGCCGACATGGCGGCCAGCGCGGTCGCCGCCATCCCGGAAGTGCGGGCGGCGCTGCTGGACTGGCAGCGGGATTTCGGCGCCCGCCACGGCGCGGTGATGGATGGGCGGGATATCGGCACGGTGGTCTTCCCCGCAGCGCCCGTGAAGCTGTTCGTGACCGCAAGCTCCGAGGCCCGGGCGCATCGCCGCTGGTCCGAACTCCAGGCGCGCGGGCAGGACGTGCCGCTCGCGCAGGTGGAAGCGGAGATGCGGGCGCGGGATGCGCAGGATGCCGGCCGCAGCACCGCCCCGATGAAGCCGGCCGAGGACGCGACGCTGCTGGACACCACCCTGCTCGACGCCGAGGCGGCCTTCCAGGCCGCCTTGCGGGTGGTGCGGGCGAGCCTGCCGGCTCATTAACACTTGACTCCCGGCGCCCCACAGGCGTAACGGCGGCACCGAGCCAGGGTCGTTCTGCGATCGTGGTGCCCGCGCCTTCGCGGGGGAGCGCAACCGGTCTCCGGCGGCGTTCGTGAAGGCCAGGGCCGGCATCGGCGGACCGTCATCCCGTCTCCAGACTGCGGGCCGCCCGGATCCAGGGGACCGAATGCGGCCAGGCCGTGCCCGTGGCAGACGCCGCGGGGGCGCACACCCCCATGTCCCGCCAGCCGGGACATCCGTCAGGAACACATCGCTACATGGCAACCGCCAACACCCTCGCCACCGATCCCGGCGAGGATTTCGCCGCCCTTCTCGACGCGACGCTCGGCGAGAACTCCTCCTTCCACGGCTCCGTCATCACCGGTCGGGTGATCCGCGTGGACGACGACTTCGCGGTCGTCGATGTCGGCCTGAAGTCAGAGGGCCGCGTGCCCCTGAAGGAATTCGCCCCCCAGGGCTCCAAGCCCGAGGTCAAGGTCGGCGACGTCATCGAGCTCTTCGTTGAGCGCTATGAGGACCGCGACGGCTCCATCATCCTGTCGCGCGAAAAGGCGCGGCGCGAGGAAGCCTGGACGAACCTCGAGAAGTCCTTCACCGCGCAGCTGCGCGTGAACGGCGTGATCTTCGGCCGCGTGAAGGGTGGCTTCACCGTCGATCTCGGCGGCGCCGTGGCGTTCCTGCCGGGCTCCCAGGTCGATATCCGCCCGGTGCGCGACGTGACGCCGCTGATGGGCAGCCCGCAGCCCTTCCAGATCCTCAAGATGGACCGCGCCCGCGGCAACATCGTGGTCTCGCGCCGTGCCGTGCTGGAAGAGACCCGCGCCGAACAGCGCAGCGAACTCATCCAGGGCCT
>CANJXD010000121.1 GCA_947478535.1 Acetobacteraceae bacterium | reverse complement strand
GCATCGAGCGGGGTGAACAGGACCGCGAGCGCGAAGGACCAGACGATGGCGGGCAGAAAGGGTTCGAGGATCACCGCGCAGAGAATGGCCGCCGCGCCGACGACAGCGGAGAGCATCATGTTGGATCGATGGCGGCGGGAGGGATCATCTTCGGCCATGGCGATCTGTCCTTTCATCCCCGAAGCCCCATGAGGGCTGCGGTCATCCAGGCGGCCAGCATCGACAGAACGATCCCGGGCACGATCCGCAGTGCAAAGCCGCGCGTCCCCAGGCTTATGGCCATGACGATCTTGGCAGCCGCATTCGTCGTCATCGCGGTGAGGATCGGCGCGACAGCCGCTTCTGCCGAGAAACCACCAGTCGCCACCAGGGATGCCACCGATATGCCGGCGGAGTGCGTATCGACGATCCCCGCGACGGCCGCGACTGCGATGACACCCGCTTCGCCGAACCAGTCCTTCATCGCGGCCGAAACCACCAGCATCAGCGCCATGATGGCCGCGAGGCCAAGTGCGGCACCCGGGTTGAACGCCCGGCCAGGGTCGGCCTCCCGGGTGTCCCGCGATACCGACGGACGCAGCGCGAAGACCAGCGCGTAGATTGCCGCGACAATGGTGCCCGCCGCGAGCATGGGCGCCATCGCCAGCAACGTGGCCTGGTTCGTGGTGAACAGCAGGACGGCCATCTGCAGGAAGGTTGCGCAGGTCGAGAAAGCCGCCCCAGCGACCGCCGGACCCATGCTCGCCGGGTCTTTCGACACCCGCGCCGCCATCGAGCCGATGGTCGCCGTGCTGGAGACAAAGCCGGCCGCCAGCCCCGCCACTGGCAGGCCATATCGGGCGCCCAGGAGACGGGTGGCGGCATGTCCCGCGGCGCCGATTGCCAGCATAAGAATGACCAGCAACCAGACATTATGCGGATTGATCGCGCCGAATGGCCCAAGCTGTCGATCAGGAAGCAGCGGCCAGATGACGAGGGTCGCGATCGCGAAGACCATGCCGTCCCTGACCTCGGCATCGGTCAGCGCGCCTTTCACAAAGCCATGCAGCGGCGCCTTCGCAGCAAAGACCACGGCTACAGCCGCCGCCAGACCTGCGGCGAGCAGCGGTTCGGCCATTGCCAAGGCACCAAGCAGTGGCGCGATCAAAAGCCCGATCTCGGTCGTCAGCCCGTGATCCGTGTCATGGCTCCGGAGGTAGGACAGGGCCGTCAGCGCGATGACCCCGACCAAGGCAACGGCCAGCAGTACCGTGCCGCCCAGATGCGTGGCGACAGCCCCGAGCAGGCTGGCCAGGGCAAACGTCCGAATGCCGGCCGGGCGCCGTGTCCGGCCTTCACCTTTGCTACGTTCCCGCTCCAGGCCGATCAGCAGGCCGATGCCCAACGCGACAGCGAGATTGGTCCAGGGCATCGTCACGTTATCAGCCGCTTGCGCCAGTGCGGCTTCAGGAATTCGAGGATGAGGATCGTGGCCAGCCCTGCGGCCATCGTCACCGCGAGAGCGTCGGCGTGCAGCGGTCCGAAGCGGAACATGCGCTGCGCGAAGGGCAGCGCCAACGTGACGCCCAACATCACCGTTACGACCAGCATCACCCAGCGCAGTGCCGCGTTGCGCCGCCTGAAGGCCGTGATGATGGAGGCGCTGAATGAGCGATTGACGATGATCAATCCGACGATGCAGGGCACCAGAACGAAGAAGGTCAACGACCGCACCTGCAGCTCCGGCAGGCGGGCCGCCGTCTCCTGCTCGCTGAGGCCGCGACTAATCGCCTCGGCCGTTGGTGCATCCAGCATGATGGTTATCCTTTGGGGCACCCGGTGCCAGATGCCCGTGGACCGAAGGGGGCGGGGTCGCACCGGTAGAACGCGCGGCCGGTGGGATCGGCTGAGAGGTGATCCGGGATAGTTCGCACCAGGCCGCCCAACCAACGGACGAAATATTTTTGGACCATGGCCGCCCTTTTCCCGGTCTCGGGCGTTGATCCGAAGCAGGGACGTTGGCCACCGGCCGCGATATGTCGGGCCCGTGGCATGGCGTAACCGGCCGGGCGGGCAGAAGCCTGTGCCCGGAGTCATACGCGATGAGGTGACCATGACGATCAAGGATATCGGCCCGAAGCCGCAATGCTTCGACATTGAGAACGCGACGAAGGACAATCCGGATTATCGCGCCGTCGCCTGGAGCGGGCGCTATTTGCAGGTGACGCTGATGTCGATCCCCGTCGGCGGCGATATTGGCCTTGAAGCGCATCCGGAGACGGACCAGTTCCTGCGCCTCGATGCTGGCCATGGCCACGTTCAGATGGGGCCAGCGAAGGACGACATGCCCTTCGAAAAGGACGTATCAGACGGCTGGTGCGTTCTTGTTCCGGCAGGGACTTGGCATAACATCACGAACATCGGCGCAACACCGATGCAGGTTTACGCCATCTACGCGCCCGCCCATCACAAGCCCGGCAAGGTGCAGGCCACATCGTCGGCGGCCGAAGCGGACCATGACGACGAGCCGGCCGACTGGTCAGTGCAGAGCAACGCCGTGCTCGACAAACATGGGTGACGGATCCTCAGCCATGGCCAGCCCTCGAAGGCGGTTGCTCGGCATCCTGGGCTAATCGCGACCTCGCTCTCCGCGCTGGCGGTTGCCTTCGCGCTGGCGCTCGGCCTGTTGGCATCGCTGCTGACCTTCTAACCGCTTCATCGCAGCCGCAGCGTCCGTTGTGGTGGTGAACGCGCTCATCCGAGGTGTAGATCTGGACGCCACGAGGCTCGGCGTTCGATCTGCCGCCAGAGATGCTGGCGGTGGGCGTCACGATGGGGCGGGTGCCCTTCCGACAGCTTGAGCGAGATGATGAGAGGCGCGCCCGCGGCTGGGAGCGCCGTTTCACCGCGCCCATCGGGCTGAGAGATTGACCTCCATCAAGGACATTGGCGGCGATGATGCTTAGCTTGGCCACACGCGGCGCGCCCCTGGCTGCTGCGCAAGGACCATCATGTCCATCATGCAAGGCCTTCGGGCCTATCACGCCACACTCGGCCTTCTGGTCATAGCCGCTTTCCTGACAGGCGAGCAGGGCGCGATCCACGCCGCGCTGGGTTACGCAATCGCCACCATCATCGGTGGTCGCTTCGTCGCGGCCCTCTCGGGCCTACGGCAACTTGGCCTGTCACGCTTCTACCCCCAGCTTGAGGGACTGACGCTCGGCAACGCCTTCACCCATCCAGCCATCAGCAAGGCGCTGCTGGCCGGCATCGCCGCCTGTCTGATCCTGGCCACCGCGACGGGGATCGCGATGGATCGCGGCAGGACGCTCGGTATGGCAACCAGTGCCGTCGTGAGCGAGGCATACGCGCGCGATGACGGCCGTGAACGCCGCCAAGACGCAGGAGCCCGTGGCGAAGAGCAGGAGCACGGCATCGTCGGCGAATTGCATGAGGGCCTTTCGAACGTCCTCATGATCATCGTCGGGCTGCACGTCGCCTACCTGTTTCTGTTCAAGCGCCCGCTGGCTCGCTTCATGCTGTTCATCGCGGCACCCAAGCCCCGTGAGGCTGCACCGGATCGTGCATCCTGACGGCGAAGGAAGCGCAGAGCAGCACATCCCAATCTCCGCAGGCGACTCAGTAACCAAAAGGACACCCCCATGCCGCGCCTCCACCTGCACCCGGAACGCCATCTGGTCTCGCGCATCGGGTGGCTGCGGGCCGCGGTGCTCGGGGCGAATGATGGCATCGTCTCAACAGCCAGTCTGATCGTCGGCGTGGCCGCCGCTGCGGCCACCCAGAGCGACATCCTGATCGCCGGCGTAGCCGGCTTGGTCGCCGGTGCGATGTCGATGGCGGCCGGCGAGTACGTGTCGGTCAGCTCCCAATCCGACACGGAACAGGCCGACCTCGCGCGGGAAACCCAGGAGCTGCGGGACAATCCCGCCTTCGAGCAGGAGGAACTGGCCGAAATCTATGTCCGCCGCGGCGTCGAGCGCGGGTTGGCGCTTCAGGTCGCCGAACAGTTGATGGCCAAGGACGCCCTCGGCGCCCATGCGCAGGACGAACTCGGGATGTCCGAGATCACCACCGCGCGGCCCATCCAGGCCGCGCTAACCTCGGCCGCGACGTTCGCGGTTGGCGCCGCCATGCCCCTGCTGATGGTGGTCGTCGCACCGACCCAATTGCTCGTCTGGGTCGTCTCCGGTGCCTCGCTCGCCTTTCTGGCTTTGCTGGGTGCCATCGGCGCCCAGGCGGGCGGCGCCAATGTGCTGCGTGCCACGGCGCGCGTGACCTTCTGGGGCGCGCTGGCGATGGCATTGACGGCTGGCATTGGTGCGCTGTTCGGCACCGTGGTGTAGCCGATGCCCCAACCCCTGGGGGGACGTCTGCTGGTGGACCCTGGGGCGACCTTGGTGATCATGCCGTGAGGCGCGAAGGACATCCTGCCGGCACGACCGGTAAATCGCACCTGCTTACTTCTCCCATGTCCGATACGATTTCGTCATGATCGACAAGGTGCGACCTGCTGCCGAACGGTTCTGGGCGGCCCCCCCCAAGACACCCTGCTGACTCGCCTCGGCAGCACCCCATGGGGCTGGCGAGCGAGGAGGCGGAACGGCGCTTCGCGGAGGCCGGCCCCAACACCGTCGTGGACTGGCCGGAATTCTCGATCATCGCCTGCATCGTCGCCGTGTCGGTCGGCCGCGACGTCGTCCAGGAACAGCGTGCCGAGCTGGCGGCAGCGCGCCTGGGCGGGCATTACAGCCATGCGGATGACCCGCCGCCGCCCCGCCCAGAGTGGATGCGCCACGCGACCTATGAGCGTCTGTGGACCGTATGGGAGGCGCAGATTGAGCGGCATGACGCCATCTATAAGGCTGGCGCGGCGCGGTTTCGAGCAGTGCAGTAGAGCACCGCAGAGCGCCCGCCCCACTGACGCACTTGCTGCAAGCCCTACCAGTGTGATTTGCCGCCGCTCCCGCGATCAGGCCCGCGCCGATGTGTTCGACGACAGCGAGCGCTTCCACAACGCGAGGCGGTGAGCCTCGACTACAGGCTATCTCAGCCCTATGCGGTTCGAGGAGCTGGCCGAGATAGGCTAAACTCGGTGTCCATCGAACCGGCAGCAGGCCACATCTCGTTGGATGCAGTGCGTCCAACCATCGGTGCCGTCCTGCTCGAGGTGAACGACGAATGGCAGATGCGGCACCGCTACATCGGCGTCGAGGCCATGGGCGGGATGCTCAACCAAACGCCCACCAACGAAGCCCCCCAGCTTCCCCGCAAAGCCGCCTGACCGTGGCCACCTCAAATCCATCAGCAATGTCCAACACGTTGAAGGATGTGATCGCCCGGGAAGCCAAAGCATACAAATAATTTAACTTCGTACTCCCGTCAGGGCAGCGGAGAACTGTTCCGTTGACTCGTCAAGCCGAAAGGCGTTTCGTCCGGTGCGACGAAGACGTTCATTCGGGCCGATGACCGTCTCAATTGTATCTTTTTTTGTCCAAGTCTTGTTGGTGGAATCTATCGCCAGTGGTGGCGATCTGGTCTGGCTCCAGACCTGTATCCCATCCCTTGGCAGGAGGCAGCGCCGTGGTCGATCCTGCGATCCCCCAGCCCCGCACCGAGACACAAAGCGGCCCGCGCCGGCGGTTCGACCGCCTGCTGGCCGCGCCGCGCGGCGCCCTGATGGCGACCAGCGCCCTGGTCCCTGCGGCCATAGCCATCGGCCTGCTGGTGCATCCGCTGCCCGCCATTGCCGCCTGCGCCGAAGCCGGCGGCGCCGCCACCTGTACCGGCGCCCTTCCGGCCGGCGCCAATTACGGCAGCGGTGTTACCAGCCTCACAGTCAGCGCCCTCACCGCCGACATCGCGCCGGCGAACGGACACGCCATCTCGCTCACCGGCGCCGGTCCCAATGGCAGCAAGGGCGCCAACCAGAATACCGAACGCGGCTCGCGCGGCGGCGGCGGAGGCACGGCCGGCCCGGCGCTCACCCTGACCGCCGGCCTCGGCGCCTTCACGGCGACCGCCACCGATGCCGCCACCATCTTCGCGCAGAGCCGCGGCGGCCGCGGCGGCAATGGCGGCGATGGCACGATCGTCGGCGGCGACGGATCGAATGGCGGCAATGGCGCTGTCGGCGGCGTCGTCAATGTCGTCGTGACCGGCCGTGTCGGCAGCACCGCGGCATCGAGCGCCGCGATCTCGGCGCAATCCATCGGAGGCAATGGCGGCGGCGGCGGCGATGGCGCCAGTGAGGGCAATGGCGGTCGCGGCGGCAGTTCCGGCGAGGGCGGCAATGTCAGCATTCGCGCCAACGCCCGCATCGATACCAGCGGCGCCAGCCAGGTTGGCATCGCGGCGCTGTCGCAGGGCGGCATCGCCGGCAATGGCGGCAGCGGCGGCGGCATCTTCACCGGCGATGGCGGCGATGGTGGTGGCGCCAGCCCGGGCGGCAGCGCCATCATCTATTCGCAAAGCGAGATCCACACCTCCGGCGTCAGCGCGCTCGGCATCTTCGCCCAGTCGCTCGGTGGCCAGGGCGGCAGCGGCGGCGATGCCGGATCGCTGTTCTACTCCTCGGGTGGCGACGGCGTGTATGGCGCCGCCGGCGGCCTCGCCCGGGCGACCAACGCGGCCGGCGCCGGGGTCTTCACCACGGGCGAGGTCGCGCATGGCGTGGTCGCGCTGTCGGTCGGCGGTGGCGGCGGTGCCGGTGGCAGCGCCTTCGGGATCGTCGCCCTCGGCTCGGGCGGCGGCACCGGCGGGCCGGGCGGCACCGCGCAGGTGATCAACAACGGCCTGGTGCAGACCACGGGCCGCAGCGCCGTCGGCCTGATGGCGACTTCGATCGGCGGCGGCGGCGGCGATGGCGGCTCCTCCTCGGGCATCGCCTCCTTTGGCGGCAAGGGGTCGGGCACCAGCAGCGGCGGCATCGTCTCCGTCACCAACACCTGGCGTGTCACCACCGCGGGCGACAGCGCGCAGGGCATCTTCGCGCAATCCATCGGCGGCGGCGGCGGGCGCGGCGGCTCGGCCGGCGGCCTGGTCACCTTCGGCGGCTCCGGCGGTGGCGGCGGCAATGGCGGCGCGGTGACGGTCAGTTCCACCGGCAGCGTCGCCACCACCGGCCTGAGCGCCACCGGCATCGTCGCCCAATCGATCGGCGGCGGTGGCGGCCAGGGCGGCAATGCGGTCTCGCTCGGCGTCGGCGTCGCAGTCGCCTTCGGCGGCAGCGGCGGCAAGGGCGGCGCCGGCGGCGCCGTCACCGTGAACGGCGCGCTGGTGACCCAGGCCGCCGGCACGCCCGCACCCTCGGTCACCACCACGGGTGACGGTTCCATCGGCATCTTCGGGCAGTCCATCGGCGGCGGCGGCGGCGCCTCGGGCTATGCGGTCGCGGCCTCGGCGGGGCTGGTCGGCTCGATCAGCTTCGCCTTCGGTGCCTCGGGCGGCGATGGCGGCAATGGCGGTGTGGTGCTGTCCCGCTATCGCGGCACCGTCGATACCGTTGGCGACAACGCCACCGGCATCCTGCTGCAATCGGTCGGCGGCGGTGGCGGCAATTCGGCCATCGCGGTGGCGGTGGCGGGCGGCGGCAATGTCGGCGTCAGCGCGGCGGTCGGCGGCCGGGGCGGCGTCGGCGGCACCGCCTCCAGCGTCACCTTCGACGGCGCCGCGGCGATCACCACCAGCGGCAATGGCTCGACCGCGATGATGCTGCAGAGCATCGGCGGCGGCGGCGGCAATGGCGGCTTGGCGCTGGGCGCCGCGATGGCCGGCAACGGCGCGATGACGGTCTCGCTCGGCGGCTCCGCCGCCGCCGGCGGCGCCGCCGGCAATGTCACGCTGACCCATGCGACGGTCGAGCCCGCCGTCCCGGCGCCCGGCCGCAATTATGGCATCCTCACCACCGGCGACGCCTCGCATGGTGTCATCGCGCAATCCATTGGCGGCGGCGGCGGCATGGGCGGCATCGCCGGCTCGCTGGCCGGCTCGTCCGGCGGTGCCATCGGCGTCACCCTGGGTGGCAGCGGCGGCAGCGGGGCCGCCGGTGGCAATGTCACCGTCGTGCTCAGCGGCCCGATCGATACCTGGGGCCAGCGCGCCTACGGCCTGTTCGCGCAATCCGTCGGCGGTGGCGGCGGCGATGGCGGCTATGCCTTCGGGCTGGCGGCTGCCGGCGCGGCGGCGGCGACCATCCAGCTCGGCGGCTCCGGCGGCACCGGTGGGCTGGCGCGCGCGGTCAGCGTCACCGGCGATGGCCGGGTGCAGACCCGTGGCGACGCCTCGATCGCCATCCTGGCGCAGTCGGTTGGCGGCGGCGGCGGGGCCGGCGGCCTGGCGCTCGGCGTTGCGGCGGTGCCGGAAGGCGGTGCCGTCTCGGTCAGCCTCGGTGGCTCCGGTGGCAGCGGCGGGCATGGCGGCACGGTGACCGTCGATCGCGGCGGGCGCGTGATCACCGGCACCTATGACCCCGATACCGGCATCCGCACCGGCGAGCGCGCGCATGGCATCGTCGCGCAATCCATCGGCGGCGGCGGCGGCATTGGCGGCTTCGTCGGCAATATCGTGGGCGCTGGTGTGGGCGGCGCGGCGGTGATCGGCCTCGGCGGCTCCGGCGGCCTCGGCGGCGATGGCGGCACGGTCAATCTGACGCAGCGCAGCGGCCTGGTGCAGACCTGGGGCGACGGCGCGCTGGGCCTGCTGGCGCAGTCGGTCGGCGGCGGCGGCGGCGATGGCGGCTTCGCGGTCGGCGCCACGGCCACCGGCAAGGGCCTGGCGGCGACGGTGAATGTGGGCGGCAGCGGTGCCATTGGCGGCCGCGCCGGCACCGTCACCCTGACCATGGCCGGGTCGGTGATCACCGCGGGCGACCTCGCCACCGCGGTCACCGCGCAATCCATCGGCGGCGGCGGCGGCACCGGTGGCTTCGCCGCCGGGCTCGCCTTCTCCGGCAAGGGCGGTGCCTTGACCGCCAGCCTTGGTGGCACCGGTGGCCCAGGCGGCGATGCCGGCTCGGCGCGCGCCGTGGTCTCTGGCAGCGTCCGCACGGCGGGCGATCTGGCGCATGGCGTCTTCGTGCAATCGGTCGGCGGCGGCGGTGGTACCGGCGGCATCGCGGCGGGCGCCGCGGTGGCCTCCGAGGGCGTCGCCATGCAGGCGACGCTCGGCGGCAGCGGCGGTTCGGGCGGCCGGGGCGGCGCGGCGGTGCTGCAGCAGAGCGGCAGCGTGCTGACCGCCGGCGACGGCGCCCATGCGGTCTTCGCCCAGAGCATCGGCGGCGGTGGCGGCGATGGCGGCATGGCGATCGGCGTCACCGGCACCGGCAAGAGCGGCCTCGGCCTCGGCGCCACACTGGGCGGTAGCGGTGCCGGCGGCGGCGATGGCGGCACGGTGTCCATCACCTCCTCCAGCGCCATCCAGACCGAGGGCGCGCTATCCTTCGGCCTCTTCGCGCAGAGCATCGGCGGCGGCGGCGGCAATGGCGGCATGGCGCTGGCCGGCGGCCTCTCGCTGGGCAAGCAGGCGGCGGTGACGCTGGGCGGCAGTGGCGCTGGCGGCGGCAATGGCGGCGCGGTGGAACTCCTCCGCCGATACGCCGCGAACACGCCACTGCCGGCCCCCGGCGTGGTCCGTTCGCTCGGCGCCTATGGGCTGCCGGCCTTCGGCACCGCGACGCTGGTCACCGAGGGCGGCGGCAGCCATGCCATCGTCGCGCAATCCATCGGCGGCGGCGGCGGCAATGGCGGGCTCGCCGGCACGCTGATGATCAATGTCGGCAATTCCGCCATGGGCGCCTCGGTGGCGCTTGGCGGCAGCGGCGCTGGCGGTGGCAATGGCGGCGTGGTGACCGTCGCGGTCGCTGACCGCATCCGCACCGGCGGCAGCCTGCCGACCACCAACGCGGAGGGCGAGGCGGAATTGCCGGTCGCGCTGCTGCGCGCCACTGGCCTCTCGGCCGAGAACGGCGCCGCGCGTGGCGTGGTGGCGCAGAGCATCGGCGGCGGCGGCGGCGATGGCGGCGGCGCCATCGCGCTCGGCATCTCGACGAATACCGAGCCGAAGCAGGTCAATGTTGCGCTCGGCGGCTCGGCCGGCACCGGCGGCACCGGCGGCGTGGTCAGCGTCACCGTGGTCGGCAGCGTGCAGACCCAGGGCTTCGCCTCCGACGCCATCCTGGCGCAGTCCATTGGCGGCGGCGGCGGCACCGGCGGCTTCTCCGCCGCTGGCTCGATCACCACCGGCAAGGGCATGACGGCGCAGCTCTCGCTCGGCGGCAGCGGCGGCGCTGGCGGTGCCGGCGGCAATGTCCGCGCCAGCATGCAGGGCATCATCACCACCGATGGCGACCAGGCGCGCGGCATTGTCGCGCAGTCGATCGGCGGCGGCGGCGGTGTTGGCGGGCTTTCCGTGGCGGGCACGCTGGCGCTGTCGCCGACCGGCGGCGGGCACAACGCGCAGCTTTCCATCGGCGGCACCGGCGGCACCGGCGGCAATGCCGGTCAGGCCGATGTGCGTACCATCGGCAGCGGCAGCAGGATCGCCACCAGCGGTGCCGATGCCTATGCCATCGTGGCGCAGAGCATCGGCGGCGGCGGCGGCATGGGCGGGCTTTCCGTGGCCGCGCTGATGGGTCTCGCTGGCAGCGAGGCGAGCACCTCCGTCAACGTCGCCATCGGCGGCCGCGGCGGCGCCGGTGGCACCGGCGGCCACGCGACGGTCGACAACGTGGCGCGGATCGAGACCACCGGCCTGAACGCCTTCGGCATCCTGGCGCAGTCGGTCGGCGGCGGCGGTGGCGCCGGCGGTGGCGCGATCGCCGGCATGGCGCGCATCGGCGAGGCGCAGAAGCGTCAACTCGCGGTCACAGTCTCGGTCGGCGGCAGCGGCGGCACCGGCAATACCGGTGGCGTTGTCCAGGTCACCAATGCCGGCACCATCCTGACCTTCGGCGAGGGCAGCCACGCCATCGTGGCACAGTCGATCGGCGGCGGCGGCGGCATCGGCGGCAATGCCAACAGCATCGCTCTCAGCCTCGGGCTGCCCTGCACCGGCAGCACCGCGGCCTGCGAGGCGGCGGACAAGCGCACCAAGCACAACATCAACCTCTCGGTCGCGGTCGGCGGCGACGGCGCGATGGGGGCCGATGCGGGTACGGTCTACGTCACCAACCGAGGCACGATCCAGACCACCGGGCAGGCGGCGCATGGCATCTTGGCGCAGGCCATCGGCGGCGGCGGCGGCATCGGCGGCAATGGCTCTACCGGCCTGTCCAACCTGTTCGAGGACCCGGTGCCGCTCGGCGCCGACAACCTGCTGATGCCCTTCGACAAGGCGGGATCGCGCAGCCAGTCCGTCGGCGTTGGCGGGACCGGCGGCACCGCTGGCAATGGCGGCTCGGCACGGGTGACCAACAGCGCCGGGATCCTGACCCTGGGCGACTGGTCGCAGGCGATCTTCGTGCAGTCGATCGGCGGCGGCGGCGGCATCGGCGGTGCCGGCCAGGATAGCGGCATCGTCGGCATCGGCGGGCGTGGCGCGGGTGGCGGCAACGGCGCCGCGGTCGCGGTCATCGCCAGCGCTGGCAGCCGGCTGGAGACCCGCGGCAACTGGGCCAACGGCATCCTGGCGCAGTCGATTGGCGGCGGCGGTGGTGCCGGCGGCGGCGGCTCGGGCAATGTCAGCATCGGCCGCACCGGCGGCGGCGCCGGCAATGGCGGCACGGTGAACCTCAACAATGCCGGCAGCATCCTGACGCGCGGCAACTACAGCGCTGGCATCCTGGCACAGAGCGTCGGCGGCGGCGGCGGCATGGGCGGCGCCGGTGGCGAGCTCAACGTGCTGGAACCGGCCAATCAGTCGATCGCCATCGGCGCTGACAGCGGCTCCTCCGGCAATGGCGCCGGCGTTGTCGTGGTGAACACCGGCACGATTGCCACCCGGGGCACCGGCAGCTTCGGCATCGCCGTGCAGTCGATCGGCGGCGGCGGCGGGCTGTCCGCATTCGAGGTGCCGGCCCAGGCGGTTTCCGAGACCGAGGCGGAGGAAGCCGGCTTCGCCGGCACCCTCGATACCTATCTCGACCGGCCGCTGGTCTCGATCGGCGGCAAGGGCGCCTCCGGCGGCAATGGCGGCACGGCGCGCGTCACCCATAATGGCAGCATCGTCACCGAGGGTCTCGGCGCGCACGGCATCCTGGCGCAGAGCGTCGGCGGCGGCGGCGGCGCCGGCAGCGGCACGGGGCTGGTCGACCTCGGCAGCCGCGGCGGCGCCGGCGGCAATGGCGGCACCGTCGAGGTCACGCTCGACCGCGGCCGGATCGCCACCACCGGCATCGGCGCGGTCGGCATCCTGGCGCAGAGCCTGGGCGGCGGCGGCGGCAGCGGCACCACCGACCTGCGCGGCTGGGAATCCTTCGGCTACGACCCCGGCCGCGTCTCCATCCGCCTCGGCG
>CANJXD010000120.1 GCA_947478535.1 Acetobacteraceae bacterium | reverse complement strand
GGGCATGACGATCAGCACGCGAGCATCGGGCGCCAGGCCATGTGCCGCGCGGAACCGGGTGGCATCGCCATCCGCGACGCCGGATTCGAGCACGGGATGGCCGACGAAATCGGCGGGGATGCCGGCGGCCTCGAAGATCACGGGCTCAAAGGGCAGCAGGCAGAGAATGCGATCGACGCGGGCCTTGATCTTCTCGATCCGCCCCGGCCGCCAGGCCCAGACCTGAGGGGCGACGTAGTGCACGATGGGGATGCCCAGCGGGCGCACCCGTTCCGCAAGACGCAGCGTGAAGCCGGGGCTGTCGATGGTGACGATCACATCTGGCCGGCGGGTGGCGATATCGGTCGTGGTTTCCGTCAGTCGCTGGGCCAGGCGGCGGATATTCGGCAGCACCTCGATCAGCCCCATCAGGGCCAGTTCCCGCATCGGGAACAGCGAGGCGAAGCCCTGCTCAGCCATTCGCTCCCCGCCAATGCCGGCGAGCTCAATGCCGGGGGAGGCGGCGCGGAGGGCCTGGATCAGCCGGCCGCCCAGGGCATCGCCGGAGGCCTCGCCGGCCACGATATAGACGCGGGTCATCGGTACTCCGCTGGCGTGCAGCGCGGCATTGGCGCGCGGGGGAAATCACGGTGGTTGAGCACGGCGCCATCGCGACGGACGGCCTCCACCAAGGCCGGATCCAGCGTGGCGAAGACCCAGCCCGGCGTATCCATCGGGCTGGCGGCGACGACGCCATCGGCGGGGAAGCCGCGATCGGGCGGGCCGAAGACGGCGGCCTGGCCGTGGTTTTCATCCAATGCCGCGGACCAGGGGGCGAGGCCCACGGTGGGCGCAACCGCGACATAGCACTGGTTTTCCAACGCCCTGGCCTGGGCGCCGATGCGGATGCGGGAAAAGCCGTGCAGGCTATCCGTGGAGGAGGGCGCAAGGATCACCCAGGCCCCGGCTTCGACCTGCATTCTCGCGTGTTTTGGGAATTCAACGTCATAACATATTGAAATTCCTATTTTTCCCCAAGGGGTCTCGAAGACCGCGGGCGCGGCCCCGGGGGAGATGCCCCAGCGTTCGGCCTCGAAGCGCGTCATCATCCGCTTCTGCTGCGCGGCCATGCGGCCATCGGGGGCGATCAGCGGGGCGATGTTCACGACGCGGCCGCCTTCCGCCACAGGCAGCGTGCCGGGCACCAGCCAGAGCCCGGCGCGGCGGGCGGCGTCGCGCATCACGGCGAGGATGTCCGGCGCATGGGCGACAATGCCGCGCAGCTCGGCCGCTTCGTCGGGGGCGTCCTCGCCGGACAGGGCGGCGCCCAGCTCGACGCAGGCATATTCGGGCAGCACCACGAGGTCCGCCTTGCCGCGGGCCTGGTCAAGCCAGGCATCGAGGCGGGCGCCGAATGCGGCGACCGAGGCCGGGCGCCCGACCGGCCAGGCGAGCAGGCCGAGGCGAAAGGCTCGCGGCACCGTCACAGCGTCTTGTTCCAGAAGGCAAGATCGTGTGGAATTTCCGTGTCCTGCCCCGGTTCCTTCCAGTTGAAACTCACGGTCAGGCCGGGGAGGGGGGCATAGCCGCGCTTGCGCCAGAAGGTATCGAGCGGGGTGTAGTCCGCGGGGCGGCGAGGGTCCTCGGGGTCCCGCACCACGCCGCAGAAGGCGGTCTCCGGCAGGCCCAGGCTGCGGGCATGGGCTTCGCGTTCGGCGAAGAAGCGCACCCCGGCGCCGAGGCCACGATAGGGCTTCAGCAGGACGGATTCGCCGAAATAACAGAAGCGGGCTGGGTCCAGCCCGGCGGCGAGGAAGGCGCTGGCGACAGGGGGGTGGCCCTGGGTCATCGGCTCGCAGGTGGCAGCGCCGACCACGCGATCGCCATCCCGGCAGACCACCACGGCGGCGCCAGGGGCATCGGCATAGGCGCGGAGATAGACCCGTTCATGGGCCTCATCGCCTTCGTAGAGGTAGGGCCATTCTGCGAAGACGGCGATGCGCAGCCCCGACAGGGCCGGCAGCAGGGGGTGCAGGGCCGCCCCGGCCAGGGTTTCGAAGGTCAGGTGGACGCTCGGCATGGGGCGATGCATAGGGGGCGCGCGGCGGCGGTGCAAAGCCTGTCTTCCGCAACGACAGGGGAACGCAGCGTGGATCCGATCGAGGCGGTGGGTGTGGTGGCGGGCTGCCTGACGACGAGCGCCTTCGTGCCGCAGGCCGTGAAGACGTGGCGGACGCGCTCGGCACGGGACTTCAGCCTGGGGCTGCTGGTGCTGCTGGTGGTCGGCAACAGCCTGTGGCTGGCCTACGGCGCGATGAAGGGCAGCACGGGGTTGGTTGCGGCCAATATCGTGACGGTGCCGCTGACGCTGTATCTGCTGATGGTGAAGTTGCGGCGGGGGTAACGCGCTGATCCGGTAAGGTGGATCGGCCCCCACCCCGACCAGCCCAAGGGCGTCCGGCGCAGTGCGCCGAACCCCCCGCAAGCGGGAGAGGGGGCGCCAAGGGTGTGGCCGGCGCCTTATCCTGGAGAGGAGAGGTCTCTCCTCAGCCCAGCGCGGCGACGGCGGCGTCGCGCGTCGGGTGGATGCTCAGGATCTTGTCGAAGCCGCTGATTTCCAGCACTTCGCGCACCGGGGCCTGCGGGCCCGCCACGGCGAAGCTGCTGCCGCTGGCCTTGGCCTGTTTGGCCGCCTTCAGCAGCACGCGCAGCCCGGCGGAGGAGACGTAGTGCACCTCCGCGAGGTCGGCGACCACCTTGGTGCCGCCTTCCAGCATGCCGAGCAGCGTGGCCTCGGCGCCCGGTGCCGTCGCTGTGTCCAGCCGGCCCTTGAGGGCGGCGACCTTCACGGCGCCGACGGTGCTTTCAGTGATATCCATTGAGCCTGTCCTGTCCTGATCGCTGATGGGGTGCGCCGGTCAGATCATCGGCGCGTAGCGCGCGATCTGGGCATAGATTTCGCGGATCGCGTCGGCGAGGGAGCGGTTCAGCTCCTCAAGGTCCGCGACCTGGTCGATACGGGGCTGCACACGGTCCAGCTCCTGCGAGGAGAGCAGCAGGGAAAACAGCCCGGCGGCGCGGCAGAGGCCGATCAGCATGGAGTCGCGGGGGTCCGGGATGTCATCCTGGAACAGCACGCCCATGATGCGGGCCTTCACTTCGCGTTCTTCCTTGTCGTCGATCACGGGGTAGCGGCGTTCCGGGAAAACCCAGAGGAACTTGCCGTCGATCCGCTTCAGGATGCCCTTGGCGACCAGGCGCGCGAACAGCGCTTCCCGGAAATCCTCTGCATCGGCGGCGAGGGTCTCGATCCAATGGCGGCTGTCGCCGACTTCCTTGGCGGCCACGATCTGCGCGAGGGCGCGGTCCTGCAGCGCGTCCCCGGTCGGCGCCGGGTTCACGACGTAGAGCTTGCCCGGATCGGTATCGACGCGGCCGGCGAGGGCGAGTTCGGCGAGCACCGCGCCAGCGAGGGCGTAGTCACCCGATGGGGCGGCGCGCTCCTCAAGCCGCCCGGTCTCGTCGTCCAGCATCAGGAGGAGGATTTCCTCCGGCATTGTCAGCGGCATGGCGGCCCGCACTCCCTCGCCCGTCTTATCTCCCGCGCAGGGAAGCGCGGGGCGGGGGGCAAGTCAACGGAAGCGGTTGTCTCAGGGGGTGACGGTCGCGGGACTCCGGCGCGCCGCGTCGAGGAAGGCCGAAAGCCCGTCCCGCACCACCGCCGGGGGCAGGTCCCGCAGCACGAAGACGAGGCGGGACCGGCGGGGCAGGCCGGCCGGCCAGGCGGCGAGGCGCGTCGGCGGGTGGAACAGGTGCTGCACGCCATGCACGACGACCGGGCGCGGCTCATCGACCAGGTCGAGGATGCCCTTCACCCGCAGCACCGCCGCACCCCGCGTCATCGCCAGCATTTCGAGGAAGGAGGCGACGCCGTCCCAGGGCAGGGGGGCGTCGAATTCGAGGCAGAGGGCCTCAATGCGCGGGTCATGCCGGTTGGGGTCATGGTGATGATGGGGGTGGCCATGATGGCCCTGCGGCGCGGCGGCGCCGATCCAGGCGGCGACATCAGGGGATTTCACGCTGGCATCGAAGGGGCCGGCGGCGAGCAGCGACTCCGGGGCGATGGCGCCGGCGGTGGCGACCAGGATCGGCGCCACCGGGTTCAGGGCGCGCAACTGGCCGATCAGCGCGGCCACGGCCTCCGGCGCCGCGAGGTCCGTCTTGCTGAGGACGATCCGGTCGGCGACCGCGGCCTGGCGCAGCGCCTCGGGCTGGCTGTCGAGCGTTGCGGCGCCGGAGACGGCATCGACCAGGGTGACAACGCCATCGAGCACGAAGCGGCGGGCAAGGCGCGGGTCGGCGATCAGCGTGTGCAGGATGGGCGCGGGGTCCGCGAGCCCCGTGGTTTCCACCACGACTCGCGCCAGGGGATGCCCCGCCAGCACCCGGTCCCATAACCCATCGAGGGCGCGAGACAGGTCCCCGCGCACGGTGCAGCAGAGGCAGCCCGCATTCAGCAGCACCGTATCGCCGTCGAGCCGTTCGACCAGCAGGTGATCGAGGCCGATCTCGCCGAATTCATTGATCAGCACGGCGGTATCGGCCAGCGCGGGATGGCGCAGCAGGGCGTTCAGCAGCGTGGTCTTGCCGGCGCCGAGGAAGCCGGTGAGGACCGTCAGCGGGATCGGGCCACTCATCGGCCGTAGAGAACCTCCGGGTCCACCTCCGGCGCCGCGATGGTGGCCAGCGCGCCGTCGCGGATGGCGCGATAGAAGCAGGTGCGGCGGCCGGTGTGGCAGGCGACGCCATCCTGCTCGACGATCGCGAGCAGCGTATCGCCGTCGCAATCGAGTCGGAGATCGACCAGGCGCTGCCTCTGGCCGGAGGTCTCGCCCTTGCGCCACAGCGATTGGCGGGAGCGGGACCAATAGCAGACGCGGCCGGTGGCGAGCGTCTCGGCCACCGCGTCCCGGTTCATCCAGGCGACCATCAGGACTTCCCCGGTGCCATCGGCCTGGGCGACGCAGGTGACGAGGCCCTGGGCGTCGAAGCGGATGGCGTCGAGCATGGCCTGGCGGGCGCTGGAATCCGGGATGGCCGGTGAGGCGGAGTGGGTCATGGCGTTGGTATATTATTCCAAGGTGCCGGGTGCTAGCATGAACGTCCATTTGGGGGCTGAGAATGGCGACGCAGGGCATGGCGCTGAAGGACGCCGCGGCGCTGATGGCGCGGGCGGCGGAGACCTGTGAGCGGCGCGGCGTGCAACTGACGGAGTTGCGCCGGCAGGTCCTGCGCCTGGTGCTGGAGGAAGCCCAGCCGATTGGTGCCTATGCGCTGCTGGACAAATTGCGCGGCGAAAGGCGGGGCGCGGCGCCTCCCACTGTCTACCGGGCGCTGGATTTCCTGATGGAGCAGGGACTGATCCACAAGGTCGAACGGCTGAATGCGTTCGTCGGTTGCGCGGAGGAGCCGGGCCATGGCCACACGCATGACCATCCCCACCCGCACCAGTTCCTGATCTGCCGGCGCTGCGGCATCACGACGGAGGTCTGCGATCATGATGTCGCAGAGGCGGTGGATGCCGCGGCGCGGCGCGCCGGCTTCACCCCCTGGCGCATGACGCTGGAGGTGGAAGGTCTCTGCGTCGCTTGCGCCGCGACGCCGGAGCTCATGCAAAAAATATAATTTCTAGATTAAAAAATCTCGATCCCGGTCAAGCATTCGGTCAAAATTCCGTGAGCATCAAGGGAACCCAGCAATGCCGCGGCATTGCGGGATCCCACATTGCCAAGCGGAACGGCCAGTCGCCTTTTGTGGATGTTTTTTATCCGGAACGGTCAGCTTGACCGGCCCAAAAGAATGTGACGATGTCATACTTTGTTGCAGTGTAACTGTTGTGGCGCTGCGCTTCGGCGGTCAGGAAGTTGTCATGGAGGCGCTAAAGACGATGTCAGATGCCAGGGACCGGGCCCTCCGCCTTCTCAGAGCTCTGCGCGTCGTCGATGAACGGGCAGGGGTGAAGAACAGCCGCATCGCCTTCGATGTCGCGCTGCTGTTCTTCGAGGGCACGATGGCGCAGCCGCCGCGGCCGATTTCCGTCGATCAGATCGCTGATGCCACGGGATATAGCGGACCTACGGTCCGCCTCGTGCTGAAACGGCTTATGGATGCCGGGAAGGTCATTTCGAGCCGCCGCGTCGGCAAGACCCAATTGTATGAGATGACGGCCGAGGGGCGGGAAAGTTTCTCCGGCTACGTCGACACGCTGGAGGAATTCCGGGCGGGGTGATCCCCGCCCGGTCCGTGCATAGTCAGCGCGGCAGGCCCCTCAGCGGGGCAGGCTCGCAAAGGCCTGGTCGAGGTCGGCGAGGATGTCGGCCACCTCCTCGAGCCCGATATGCAGGCGGATGGCCTGGCCTTCGGGCAGGGTCGTGACCCTGCGGGTCACGCTGGCATTGGTCGGCAGCGCCAGGCATTCATAGCCGCCCCAGCTCGCGCCGATGCCGAACAGCTTCAGCCCATCGACGAAGCGGAAGCAGTCCGCCTCGCTGTAGCGGGGCTGCAGGTAGAAGCCGAACAGGCTGCACGCGCCGCTGAAATCCCGCTTCCACAGATCATGTCCCGGCGCGCCGGGCAAAGCCGGGTGGCGGACCTGGGCGACCTCGGGGCGCTTGGCCAGCCATTCCGCGACGGCCAGGGCCGAATCGGCCTGGTGCTTGAGGCGCAGCGGCATGGTCCGCACGCCGCGCAGCGCGAGCCAGCAATCATCCGGGCTGGCATAATGCCCCATGGCGGAAGCGGCGCCGCGGATGACCAAATGATGGTCCCGGTTCGCCACGGTGACGGAGCCGAGCAGGACATCCGAATGCCCGCCGACATACTTCGTCAGCGCCTGGATGGAGACATCGCAGCCCTTGGCGAAGGGCTGGAAGGTGTGGATGCCCCAGGTGTTGTCGATCATCGACACCGCGCCATGCGCCTTCGCCACGGCACAGAGCGCCGGCACGTCCTGCACCTCGAAGGTGTGGGAGCCCGGGCTTTCGAGGTAGAGGACCTTGGTGTTCGGCGTCCACAGCGCCTCCAGCCCCGCGGCGTCGATGCAGGGGTCGTAGAACACCGTCTCGATGCCCCAGCCCTTCATCAGCCCCTCGGCCAGGCCGCGCGCCGGGCCATAGACGCTGTCCGGCATCAGGCAGCGGTCACCGGCCTTGAGGAAGGCGAGGAGCGGCACGGCGACGGCGGCGAGGCCGGTGCCGGTGATGGTGCAATGGGTGCCGCCCTCGATTTCCGCGACCACGTCTTCCAGCGCGTAATGCGTCGGCCCGCCCTGGGTGCCGTAGGTCATCACCCGGTCGAAGCGGTGCTTCGCGTTGTCCACCCGCGCCTGGCAGGACGGCGCCGTGACGGTGGAGCCGCGATGCACGGGCGGGTTCACGAAGCCCAGCGCGCGGATATGCGGGCGCGCCGCATGGGACATGCGCGTCCCGAACCCGTGGGTCTTGTCGTTCTCGGCCATCAGGCGGCACTCGTCTTCTTCGGGGTTTCGGGCCGACCGGCCCATTCGGTCCAGGACCCGTCATAGACGGCGGGCTCCGGCAACCCGGCGCGCAGCGCGCCGAGGGCGACGACACAGGCAGTGACGCCGGTGCCGCAGGAGGTGACGATGGGCTGGCTGCCATCGGCGCCGCGCGCCGCGAACATCGCCTTCAGGGTCGCCGTGTCCTTCATCACGCCCTCGGGCGTGACGAGGTCGGCCGCCGGCAGACTGGCGGCGCCGGGCATGTGGCCGGAGGGCAATCCCGGGCGGGGTTCGGGCGCGGTGCCGTCGAAGCGGGCCTTGGAGCGCGCATCGAGGATCAGCGCGCCGCCCCCCGCGACGATCGCCTTCACATCGCCGATCCCGGCCAGGCGCTTCGCCACCATGTCCGGCACGAAACTGGCGGGGGTGGCTGCGGGGGCGTCCCCGGTCTCGATGGGCCGGCCCTCCCGCTGCCATTTCGGCAGGCCGCCATCCAGCACGGCGGCGTTCTCATGCCCGAACAGCCGCATCATCCACCACCCGCGCGGGGAGGCGCGCAGCCCGTGCTGGTCATAGAACACCACGCGCGTCGCGTTGCCCACGCCGAGCGCGCCGATCATCTTCGCGAAATGCGCGGGCGTCGGGATCATGTGCGGCAGGTCGGTATGGGGGTCCGCGACCTGGTCGATGTTGAACAGCCGCGCGCCCTTGATATGGGCGGCGCGGAAGCCATCCGGGGCGTTGCCTTTTTCGGTCGGCAGGTAGGTGGTGCAATCCAGCACCACGAGGTCCGGCTTGCCGAGTTCCCCCGCGAGCCATTCGGTCGATACGAGTGTGTCCATGGCCGCGTCAGTCCTCCAGCACGATATGGATGCGCCGGTTCTGCCGGCCCTTGCTTTCAAGCTTCGTCACCGAGACGCGCCCGATCTCCCCGGTGGAGCGCACATGCGTGCCACCGCAGGGTTGCAGGTCGATCGGCGCATCCTCCGGCCCGATGCGGACGAGGCGGATGCGCCCGGCGCCGCGTGGCGGCTGGACCGACAGCGTGCGGACAAGCGAGGGATTGGCATCCAGCTCCTCCTCCGCGATCCAGCGCGTGCCGATGGGATGATCGGCGGCCACCAGTTCAGCGAGCCTTGCGGAAAACCATTCCTTCGCCGGCGGCTCCGCGAGATCGACATCGAGGCGGGACTTCTCCGCGCCGATCTGGTTGCCGGTGGCGAAGATGCCGGGGAGGATGCTGCACAGCAGGTGCAGCGTGGTGTGCATCCGCATGTGGCGGTGGCGGCGGTCCCAATCCAGCGTCACGGTGACGGTGGCGCCGACCGGCGGCATGGCGGCACCGGGCGCGAGCCCATGCAGGATGGCGCCGGCCTCCCCCTTGATGGCCTCTGCGATCACGGCCTCCCCGCCATCCCAGCGCATCGTGCCGCTATCGCCGGGCTGGCCGCCGCTGCGGGCATAGAGGCAGGTGCGGTCGAGCGTCACATATCCGCGGGCCTCCGGCCCGTCGCCTTTTTCCTCCACCGCCAGCGCCGTCGCGGTGCAGTCGCGGAGGTAGGCATCCTCAGTGAAAAGCTGTTCGGTCATGCGGTCTTCCAAGCATCGCGCAGTCTGGCGCGGTTCACCTGCAACCACAGCAGCGACAGCGCCGCCGGGGCATTCTCGATCCGGTTGTCCGCCACCATGCGAAAGGCATCCTCGGCGGGCAGGATGGTCACGCGGGTATCCTCGCCCTCACCGGGCAGGCCATGCGTCGTCGCCGTGGTGACCGCGAGATCGACCTGGGCGCAGTAGAAATGCACGGCCTCGTCGCAGCCGCCCTGCATCAGCATGAAGCGGCCGATCGGCGCCAACGCGAGGGGCACCAGCCCGGTTTCCTCCGCCAGTTCGCGCGCGGCGGCGATGGCCGGATCCTCCCCGGCCTCGAGCAGCCCGGCGGGGCATTCCGTCATCACGGGGGCGAAGCCGGCGGCGAGGGCGGGCAGGCGGAACTGCTCGATCAGGGCGATGCGGTCCGTCACGGGGTCATAGGGCAGGATGGTCACGCCCTGGCCGCGGCGCCACAACTCCCAGGTCAGGATATCGGACAGCGCGCCATCGAAGCGGGTGTAGCGGAAGCGCACGCGCTGCATCGCGAAGCGCTGCGCCCAGACAACCTCATCCTCAAGCACCTGCAAGCCAGGATGGGGCGGGATGGGGGGCGCCTTGGGGTGACGCGGCTTCTGGCTGGCGCTCATTCGCCTTCGACCCTAGCCTCCGGGTCAGGGATCGTCCATGTCCCGGCACCCGCAGAACAACGAGTCTCCGATCAGCACGTCCCCTGACCCGGTTCAGCTTCAGGCCGGCCAGCTTGCCGCCGTCCAGCTTCGTGACGCCCAGCTTCGGGCCAGCCGCACGCGCGCCATCCTGCTGGTGATCGGGGCTTCGGCCACTTTCACCATCGCGGCGGCGGGGGTGAAGGCGATCGGGCCGGACTTGCCGGTCGCGCAGGTCGTGCTGTTCCGCAACATCTTCGCCCTGCCGCTGCTGCTGGTGATCCTGTGGCGCGCCGGCGGGCTGGTGGCGATGCGGACGCGCACACCCTGGGCGCATCTGGAACGCGCGCTTTGGGGCATGTTCGGCATGTTCGGGGCCTTCCACGGCTATACCCACCTGCCGATCGCCACGGTGACAGCGCTGGGCTTCACCATGCCGCTGTTCCTGACGGCGCTGTCGGTGGTGCTGCTGAAGGAACAGGTGGGGTGGCGGCGCTGGTCGGCCGTGGTTGTCGGCTTCATCGGCGTGCTGGTGATGGTGCGGCCCTTCGCCAGTGTGGATGGCGCGGCGATGCCAATGTTTTCCGTGGCCGTCGTGCTGCTCGGCGCCTTCGGCTGGGCGATGGCGATGCTGACCATCCGGCGGATGGGGGAGGCGGGGGAAAGCGGCGTTGCCATCGTGCTGTGGTTCGCCCTCATCAGCATCACCCTGACGAGTTTCGCGGCCATCCCGGTCTGGGTCACGCCGGCGCCCGGGGATTGGGCGCTGCTGGTGATGGTGGGCCTCGCCTCCGCCGTCGCGCAGCTGCTGATGACGGCGGCCTATCGGCGCGGCGAGACGACGCTGCTGGCCCCCTTCGAGTATGTCGGCATCGTCTGGACCATGGTGGTGGGCATCGGGATCTGGGCGGAATGGCCGGATGGCTGGGACCTCGCCGGGTTCGCGGTGCTGGTGGGGGCGGGGCTGTATATCTGGCGGCGGGAAGTGGTGCGCGCGGCGCGGCGCTAGTCACCCTCCGCGCGCGAGCAGCCTTTCCACACGCTGGGTCAGCGGGCTTGCGGGGTGCGCCTGTCGCAGCACGGCGAGATGCGCTTCGGCCGCTGCGCGGTCCCCGGCGGCGAAGGCGATTTCCGCCAGGCGCTGCTGGGCCACGGGGTGGGTGGGCTCGGCGCGCAGCGCGGCGCGATAGGCGTTGCGGGCAGGCTCGGCCTCCCCCAGCCGGTCCAGCAGGCGGGCATTGGTGACGAGAAGATGCGCCTCCCGCGTCGCGGCGCTGGCGGATTGGTGCAGCAGCAGCGCCAGGGCGGCGTCGAGCGCCGCCTCGGTGTCGATGCAGCTTGCGCTCGCCAAGCCGGGCGCGCCCGCGGGGGCTGGGTCCTCGAACAGCGCGGCGCGCGTCGGGAACCAGCGGCGGCGCACAGCCTCATTCACCCCGGCGAAGCGGGCGAGGAAGGCCGCGGCTTCGGCGGGCGGGGGTTTCCAGCCGCGCCCCGGCAGCGCCTCCGACGCCGCGGCGGTGAAGCGGCGCCAGGGGAGGGAAGCGGCGGTCAGCCCCTCCGGTGTGGCCTTCAGCCGTTCCCCCATCGCGCGGACCAGGTCGGTGCCACCCGGGGTGAGGGAGAGGTTGGATTGGCGGTCCGGGTCGTCCTTCGGCACCGCCAGCGTGACGCCGGCCAGCGCCAGGAAATCATCCACCGCGTCGCCATTCACCATCGCGGCGCGTTCGAAGATGCGGGGCTCCATCGCGGCATCGCCGAAGACCGCGGCCCAATCCTCCAGCACCCGGGCGTAGTCGTAATGCGCCAGGCGTTCCGGGCCTGCCTTCGGGAGGCTGGGCGGCGCGATCTGGGCGACGCGCAGCGCCTGGACGTAGCTGCTGGCGACATGCGTGTCCTGCCGGCGGAGATACATCACGATGCGAAAGCGGGTGGCCCAGGGGGCCAGCAGATCCCGCAGCGCGGCGATGGCCTCCCGCGTCGTCAGCAGGCCCGTGCATTGCTCGGCCGAGAGGATGACGCGGCGGGTGGTGGCGGGAAGCCCCGCCATCTCGGCCTGGAATTCGCGGCGGAAGCGGGCGATCCGCGCTTCCGGCCCCATGCCGTCCCACAGCGCGGGGTTGAAATGGCCAAGCTGCGCGAGGGGCGCCAGGCTTGCCGGCAGCAGCCCGTGATTGGCCCAGCCGGGGGAGGCGGGGTAGCAGATGCCTTCCGCCGCCAGCGCCGGCCGCCGCGCGCCGAGCACCCGCTGGATGGAGGAGGTGCCGGTCTTGGACTGGCCGATATGCAGCAGGAATTCAGGCATCAGCCTTCCTCGAAGGGCTTCGCGAACCAGTGCGAGGCCGCACCGGGCGGCAGGCCATCGAGTTGGCCCACCTGGCGGTAGCCGCGCTTTGCGTAAAAGGCGGGGGCCTGGAAGGCGAGGGTATGCAGGTGGACCCCGGCGCAGCCCGACCGCCGCGCCTCGGCTTCCGCAGCCTCGAGCAACGCCGAGCCGAGGCCCTGGCCGCGGCAGGTTTCTGCGACCCAAAGCTGTTCGACATAGAGCCACCCATATCGGGTTTCCGCTTTCAGGCCACCTTGAAGCGTCCCATCCGCGGCATGCGAGAGCAGCCAGATCGGGCGGATGCGCACGGAGCCAAGGCGGCCCTTCATCCCTTCCGCGAGGCCAGCGCCGATGATCTTCTGCGCCGCCTTGCCTGGATGGGCGCAGGCGGTGATCGCGGTCACGTCAGCGCCTTGCGGAACCAGACGCGAGAATGGCCGGCCGGCATGCCGTCCAGCCGGCC